>NZ_JAWJTG010000041.1:0-44098 GCF_032911605.1 Stenotrophomonas mexicanensis | reverse complement strand
CCCCCGGGCACTACCGAAAGAGGTGGCGTTGCCGGCCAGCGGCCGGCACGCCCGGGTATTCGTCAGCGCCGGCGCAGCAGCTTCCACGCGCCCCAGCCGCCGGCGGCGAGCGCTGCCAGATAGCACGCCACCATCGTGCGCAGTCCAACCGGCGACCCGGAATTGATGCCGCGGTGCAGGCGCAGCTGCAGCGAGCTGTGGCCGCTGCCCAGGTCCACCGCCAGCTGCAGCGCCAGCGCGGCGCAGAACACCAGCAGGGCGATCCCGAAACCGATGCGCGGCCACGCGGCCTGCGCGTTGGGGCGGCGCAGCAGCCAGGCCAGTGCCGTGGCTGCGGCCAGCGTCGCCGCGAGCCACATCAGCGGCGAGGCCGGAGACACAGCGGCCACCGGCATTGCACCGGTGGCCGCGATCATGACGACGCGCTTACTTGCGGGTGCCGTCGAGCCAGTTCGGGCCCTTGTTGGTGAGGAAGAACACATAGACCACCAACGATACCGCGATCGTCGCGGTCACGTAGATGGCGAACCAGTCGACGTGGCCGGTCTTCAGCGCGCCCTGGTACAGCAGTGGGGCGGTGCCGCCGAACAGCGAGTTGGCCAGCGCGTAGCCCAGGCCCACGCCCAGTGCGCGCACATGGGTGGGGAACAGCTCGGCCTTCACCACCGCGTTGATGGAGGTGTAGCCGGTGAGGATGACGAACGCCATGGCCAGGGTCAGGAAGGCCAGGGTGGCGTCATGCTGGTGCGGCAGCTGGGTGATCAGGTACCAGCTGTACAGCACGCCGCCGACGCCGAAGAACACCAGCAGGGTCTTGCGGCCGATGATGTCCGACAGCCAGCCACCGACCGGCTGCAGCACCATCAGGAACGCCAGCACGCCCAGGTTGATCAGGGTGCCGGTCATCGGGTCGTTGCCGGCGAAGGCGCTCTGGATCATCTTCGGGCCGTTCACCGAATAGGTGTAGAAGGCCACGGTGCCGCCGGCGGTGATCAGGAAGCACAGCAGCAGCGGCCGCCACTGGTGCACGAACAGTTCGTACATCGAGCCGGACTTCTGCGCCTTGCCCTCGCGTGCGGCCTCGATGGACGACTCCGACAGCGACTCGTCCATGCCTCGGCGCAGCCAGAACACCACCACTGCGGCGATGCCGCCGATGCCGAAGGCAATGCGCCAGCCCCACTCGGAGATTTCCGGCTTGCCCCAGAAGGTCAGCATCAGCAGCAGGGTCAGCTGGGCCAGCACATGGCCGCCGACCAGGGTGACGTAGTGGAAGGAGGACAGGAAGCCGCGGCGGCCGGGAATGGCGGCCTCGGACATGTAGGTCGCGCTGGCACCATATTCGCCACCGGTGGCGAAGCCCTGCAGCAGGCGCGCGAACAGCAGGATCACCGCGGCCCAGATGCCGATGCTGGCGGCGGTGGGGGTGATGGCGATCAGGAACGAACACAGCGCCATCAGCGTGACCGACACGGTCAACGCAAGGCGGCGGCCATGGCGGTCGGCGAAGCGGCCGAAGAACCAGGCACCGATCGGGCGCATCAGGAAGGTCGCTGCGAAGATCGCCCACACGTACATCGTGGAGTTCTTGTCGTCGGGCGAGAAGAACTGCGATTCGAAGTACACGGCGAACACCGAGTACACGTAGACGTCGTACCACTCCACCAGGTTGCCGGCGGAGCCTTTGAGGGTGTTGGAGATGGAACGCCGCAGCGCGGCGCCGTCGGTGCTGGGGACAGCGGAATGGGACGTGGTGCTCATCCGGGTGGGAATCCTCGATGCGGCGCTTCCGTGCGGGAAAGATCGGTGCCAGCCGCGCGCGGGGCGCTTGCGGCCAGCCTCCTAGGTAATGCATCCCACGTCAACGCCGGGTGCCGAACGAGCGGGCGGGGAATGGGACCGGACAGGGTGACAGCGGGCGCCAGACGGGCCTATAGCTAAATCGTCGTACGCCGTTTCGCGTCCGGCACCCGGGAAGATCGCCCATCCGAGTTGCAGTGTGTTGAAAACCGGGGTTATTTCAGCCGGCCGAACGTCCTAGAATCCGCGTTCCCCCGGCCCCTCTGGTGCGTCATGTCGGCTCCCCCTGTTCCGTCTGCGGCTGCCCCCCGGGGTGGCCTTGTCGCGTTGGCGCTGCTGCTGGTCTACGTGGTCTGGGGGTCGACCTACCTGGGTATCGCCAAGGCCCTGCACGGCGGCGCGCTGCCGCTGACGATGGTCTCCGGCAGCCGCTTCATCATTGCCGGTGGCCTGATGTTCCTGGCCCTGCGCCTGTTCTGGAAGATGCCGAACCCGACTCTGCGGCAGTGGCGCAACCTGGTCATCATGGGCGTGACCATGCTGGTGCTGGGCAACGGCATGGTGGTGCTGGCCGAGCGTGAGGTGTCCTCGGGCCTGGCCGCCACCGCAGTGGCCTCGGTGCCGCTGTGGATGGCGCTGTTCTCGGCGCTGCGTGGCCAGCACGCCAGCCGTGGCGAGTGGCTGGGCATCGCCATCGGTTTCCTGGGCGTGGTCTGGCTCAACGCCGGCAGCAGCCTGACGGCCTCGCCGACCGGGCTGGTGCTGCTGCTGATCGCGCCGATCGGCTGGGCCTTCGGTTCGGTGTGGGCGCGTGGGCTGGACCTGCCGGGCCCGTTCATGACCGCTGCCGGGCAGATGCTCTGCGGCGGCGTGCTGCTGGTGCTGATCGGCCTGGCGGTGGGCGAGCGCCCGACCACGCTGCCCGATACCGGTGGCCTGCTGGCGATGGCCTACCTGTGCGTGTTCGGCTCCATCGTCGCGTTCACCGCCTACGTGTGGCTGCTGCAGAACGTGCGCCCCGCGCTGGCGGGCAGCTACGCGTACGTCAATCCGGTGATCGCGGTGCTGCTGGGCGCACTGCTCAACGGTGAACGGTTCGGCTGGCGCGACCTGTTGGCGATGGTGGTGATTCTTCTGGGTGTGGTGGTGCTGACGATGGCAAGGACGAGAAAGAAATGAGCATGGATGAGAAAGAACAACGCCGGGGCCTGCTGGTCACCGCCTCCACCTTCGTGATCTGGGGCCTGGTGCCGGTGTACTGGCACCTGCTCAACGAGGTGCCCTCGTTCCAGATCATCGCCCACCGCATCATCTGGAGCACCGTGCTGGTGCTGGGCTGGCTGCTGATCAGCTCGCGCCTGGGCTGGTGGCAGAAGATCGCCGCGCAGCCGCGCGCGCTGCCGATCCTGCTGGTGTCGAGCCTGACCATCGCCTTCAACTGGGGCCTGTACATCTGGGCGGTCAACGCCGGCCATGTCATCGAGACCAGCCTGGGCTACTTCATCAACCCGCTGGTGAACGTGCTGCTGGGCGTGCTGGTGCTGAAGGAACGCCTGCGCCGCCTGCAGTGGGTGGCGGTGGCAATGGCGGCGGTGGGCGTGGCCTGGCTGACCATCGATGCCGGTACACCACCGTGGATCGCGCTGGGCCTGGCCTGTTCGTTCGGCCTGTATGGCCTGCTGCGCAAGCTGGTTTCGGTCGACCCGGTGGCCGGCCTGGGCGTGGAAAGCATGTACCTGTTCCTGCCGGCGCTGGCCTTCGCGATCTGGGCCGAGAACGGCCATGGCGGCGCGTTCTTCCATGGCTGGGGCTGGCGCAACGACCTGCTGCTGATCTTCGGCGGCGCAGTCACCGCCGTGCCGCTGATCGGCTTCGCCTACGGCGTGAAGCGCATTCCGCTGTCGCTGGTCGGCATCCTGCAGTACATCGCGCCGAGCCTGCAGCTGTTGCTGGGCGTGTTCTTCTTCCACGAAGCGTTCGACACGGCCAAGGCGATCGGCTTCGCTGCGATCTGGGCCGGCCTGATCCTGTTTGTCGGCGACAACATCCGCACGATGCGCGCCAAGCGGTAGCGCCGCGTCCGCTCGGCTGACAGGTGTGCACAAAAAAGAGCGGCGCCCCGAGGGGCGCCGCTCTGCTTCCATCCACAGCCAGGAGAGAGATGGCTGTGGCGGGAACGCGGTTGCAGGCTTAGAAGCGCTGCTGGTACTTCATGTACATGAAGCGGCCGATGTCGAAGCCACCGTAGTAGGTGAAGCTGCTGTTCGGCTGGCTGTACATGATCGGACCCTGGTGGTCGAAGACGTTGTTCACGCCCAGCGACACGGTGCCGTCCCACGGCAGGCTGTAGCGCACCTGCAGGTCGTGGAAGGTGTTGGAGCCCACCTTGTTGGTCGGCGATGCACTGGTGTACGACGAACTGAAGCCCGGCAGGTTGCACTCGTCCATGTACGAGCACTTCTCCTTCATGCTGGAGTAGTAGCGCGCGGTCCAGCCGATGCCGAGGTCGCCGTACTGCCAATCCAGGTTGAAGGTCGAGCGGACGCGGAAGTCGCCGCCCCAGCTGGTGCGCTGCTCCACCGGCGTGGTCGCGGCGTTGTCGTTGCGCTGCTTCAGGTAGTCGGTGTAGGTGGTGTTCCAGTTGACGGCGAACTGGCCGAACGTGGTTTCCGGCAGGCGGTAACGCACGTTGATGTCATAGCCGGCGGTTTCGCGGAAACCGGCATTGACCAGCGAGCGGTCCAGGCTGTTGACCTGGCCGTTGCTGCCACGGGTGAAGCGACCACAGGCGGCGTCCGAACCCTGCACATAGCACTGCTCGAGAATGCTGTTGGTGGTCTCGGAGACGATGGCGTTGTTGATGCGGATCTTCCACCAGTCGAGGCTGACATCCAGGCCGGCCACGAAGTCCGGGCTGTACACCAGACCCACGGTCCAGGTCTTGGCGGTTTCCGGCTTCAGCGCCGCGTTGGAACCCGAGTTGAAGTCGACGGTCGACTGCTGGCCCGGCTTGGTGGCAACGGTGCCATCGCTGTTGAGCTGGCGGAAGTTGGCCGGCACCTTCAGCGCCTGGCAACGGGCAGCAACGGTCGGGCTGGTGGCCGCGGTACCGAACGAGGTATCGCACGGATCGGTGAACGAATCGCGGGTACTGACGGTGCCACCGTACAGGTCATCCACGGTCGGTGCACGGAAGCCGGTGCCGTAGGTGGCGCGTACCAGCAGGCTGTCGATCGGCTTCCACTTCAGGCCGAACTTGCTGTTGGTGGTCGAGCCGAAGTTGTTGTAATCCGAGTAGCGACCGGCCACGTCCAGCGACAGTTCGCGCGCGAACGGCAGATCGGCCAGCAGTGGCACCTGCAGCTCCAGGTAGACCTCGTTGAGCGAGTAGTCGCCACGGGTCGGCTGGCCGGTGGTGCCGGTAATCTCACCCTTCTGCACCCGCATGTCCGGGGTGTAGCTGGCTTCTTCGCTGCGGTGCTCGAAGCCCATCGCGCCCATGATGTCGCCGGCCGGCAGGGTGAACAGCGAACCGGAGATGTTGGCGCTGGCCACCTTGGTGGTGCTCTTCATCTTGTCGACGAAGCGGGCGAACAGGTAGTCCTGTACGTCCTGGTTGCTCAGCGAGCCAGGGCCGGTATAACCCATCGGCGCAGCCGGGTTCCACGGCACGCAGCCGGCGATCACCGCACCCGGTGAGCCGCAGCGGGCCACGTTGCCATCCATGAAGGACGGGCCGACGGCCTGGTTGACGTGCGGCTGGTACATGCTGCCGGTACCGATGCGCTCGCCTTCATTGCGGTTGTACATGTAGCTGACGTTCCAGTCCCAGTACCGCGAACCGGTTTCGAAGCTGCCTTCCAGGCCGATGCTGGCGCGCTTGGTCTCCAGATTGTTCTCGGTGCCGCGCGGCAGCTCCTCGGAGCGGTGCGCGAACAGCACATCCTGGCCCCACAGGTTGAACGTGCTGTCCTTGGACAGGGCGGCACGGCTGCCGTTGCGCGCCTGGGCGGCGCTGACCGAGTACGGGTAGCCGGCTAGCTGCTTGGTCGATTCGCGCTTGCTGTACAGCGCGTCGGCGACGATGCGCAGGTCGTCGGTGATCGAGAAGCCGCCGTTGGCGAACACCGAGGTGCGCTCCAGGCCGGTCAGCAGGCTCATGTTGGTCTTGCTGTTGGCACCATCGGCCGGATCCGGCGCGTGGAAGTTGCCCTTCTGGCTCGGATCGCCGCCCGGGCCCACGGTCAGGTTCTTGCCACCGACGGTGACGTAGCCCCACGGGGTGTTGCCGTTCAGGTTGTCGGTCGGGTGGCGCGGGCCGTTGGGATAGCGGCTGAACTCGCGATCCTTGCCCAGCACTTCGTCTTCCTTGGTGCGCTCAGCACCCACGGTGAACCAGCCGCGGTCGAAGGTCTTGCCGAAGGTGGCGCTGTAGGAGCGCTTCTGGCCGTCACCCTGGCCGTACTGGCCGACATAGACGCTGGCTTGGCCACCGTCGAAGTTCTTGCGGGTGATGATGTTGACCACGCCGGCGATGGCGTCCGAGCCGTACAGCGCGGACGCGCCATCGGTCAGCACTTCCACGCGCTCGACGATGGCCGACGGAATCGAGGCCAGGTCGGAGTAGCCGCCGGCGCTGACGCCCATGCGGCGGCCGTCGATCAGCACCAGGCTGCGTTCCGGGCCGAGGTTGCGCAGGCTGACGTACATGCCGCCGAAGTCGCGCGAGGAGGTCAGCGAAGACGCGCGGCTCATGCTCGGCGAACCAGCAGCGGGAATGTCCTGCAGGATGTCGGCGACGTTGACGTAGCCCTTCTTCTCGATCTCGGCGCGGTTGAGCGCGATCACCGGCTGTGCGGTCTCGACACTGGCCTGGCGGATGCGCGAGCCGGTGATTTCGATGCGGTCGAGGGTGGTGGTGGCGTCGCCGGTGCTCTGTGCGAAGGCGGGGGTGGTGCAGCTGGCGGCCAGCGCGATGACGATCGCGTTGCGCAGCGGAGTGGTTTTCAGGGACATCCGTGAAATCTCGTGTTTCAGGAAAAACATGCGCCCGTTCTATGGGCGCGTGGGGTGCTGCAAACCAACGTGGGGGGCGCGATTCTAGATTGTTTCCATTCGTAACTGTTTGTCTCTGCGCCACGGATGTGCGCGAAAATGAATCGCAACCAACAATCCACAGATGCGCTGTGCGCAGCGTCACGCGCGCTGCGTTTGCTATGGGCAGAGGCATCGATAGCGGCGGATTTCCCGCAATCTGTAGCAGTGCGTGTGCGCAGGCATCCATCCACGCATGGCGTGGATCTACTGGACGTACTTGTTCATCACCCGGCCTGGATGCATCGCCCTCGGTAGATCCACGCCATGCGCGGATGACGCGCAAGAAAAAAGGGACGGAGCCTTCGCTCCGTCCCCTGCGCAATGCGCGTTGTATCGCTGCGTGATGCTCAGGTTTCGCGCAACGCCGTGGTGATGGGCAACCGCGCCGCGCGCAGCGCCGGGAACAGGCCGCCGACCAGGCCGATGCCCAGCGCCCATTTCAGGCCGGTCCACAGCAGTTCCGGCGACACATGGAACTTGAACACCACTGCGCTGAAGTTGCTGCCGATGGTGGACACGCTGTAGCCATTGAACAGCAGCCATGCCACCGCGCAACCTAGCAGGCCGCCGAGCAGTGCCAGCAGCATCGTCTCCAGCATCACCGCCGTCACCACCGGCAGGCCGCGGAAGCCGATCGCGCGCATGGTGGCGATCTCGCGCGCACGCGTGGCGACCGCCGCGTACATGGTGTTGAGCGCGCCGAACACCGCACCGACCGCCATGATGGTGCCGATCACCTTGCCGAGGATGTCGATCAGCTTGGTCAGCCCGCCGCCCTGCTTGCTGTAGTAGACGCGGGTGGTTTCCACGTCCAGTTTCAGGCGCGGGTCGGCGGCGACGGCGGCCTTGAACTGCTCGAAGCCGGCCTTGCCATCGGTGCGCACGCTGATCGACTGCCACGCACTGCGCTGGTAGGTGGTGGCCAGCGTATCGGCGTCGGTCCACAGTTCCGAATCATGCGCGTCGCCGGTGGCGAACACACCCACCACGGTCCAGGTCTGGTTGCCCAGCGTCAGCGTCTTGCCCACATCCAGATCGCGGAACTGGCCCTTGGCGCCCTGGCCGACCACGATCTCGCGCAGGCCGGTGGCGAACGTGCGGCCTTCGACGATCTTGACCTTGTCATGCACCGCCCACGCCTGCGGGCCGACGCCGCGGAACTGCGCGTTGACGTCGGTGCCGTCGGACTTCGATACCAGGTTGACCACCTGCGACAGCTCCGGCGACAGCAGCGGCCGGCCTTCGGCATCGCGAGTGATGCCGGGCAGAGTGGACAGCGTCGGCACCTGTTCGCGGGTGATGACCGAGTTGGTTTCGGCCTGCGAGCCGCCGCGCAGCACGATGGCAGTGGTGTCATCGCCGGTGTTGTTGAGCGTGGCCTGGAAGCCTTCGCCCATCGCCAGCATCGCCACCAGCACGCCGACCACGCCGGCGATGCCGACCACGATCACCGAGGACGCGCCCCAGCGCTGCGGCAGACTGGCTACGCCGATGCGGGTGGCGGCCAGCGCCAGTCGCCCACCGCGGGTCAGCAGCAGCCACAATGCCACCAGCACGGCCACGGCCAGCACGCCGATCCACGGCAGGCTGATCCACAGCACCAGGCCGATCACCAGCAGCAGTACCGTCACGCCGTTGCCCAGCCACTTCTTGAGTTTGCTCTTGAACATGTCGGTGTCCTCCTCAGCGGCCGGCCAGTGCATCGACGATCTTCAGGCGCTTGGCACGCAGCGCCGGCAGCAGGCCGACGATGATGCCGATCACCACGATCAGGCCCAGCCCCATCAGCCAGGTCGGGGTCGGCACGTGCGGCGGCAGCATGCCCATGCTCTTTGGCCCGATCGCCGGCAGGATCAGTGCAGCCAGGCCCATGCCGATCAGGCCACCGAGGCCGATCAGGAGCACCGACTCCACCATTACCAGTATCAGCACGGTGCTGTCCTTGAAGCCCAGCGTCTTCAGCGTAGCCAGTTCGGGTACGCGCTCACGCACCGCCTGCGCCATGGTGTTGCCGGTCAACAGCAGCAGGGTGAAGAACACCGCACCCATGATCGAGGTGACGATCATGCCGATATCCGCGAACTGCTTGACGAAGGCCTGCTGGAACGCCGATTCGGTCTGGGTCTTGGTCTCGTGGTCGGAGTTGGCCGAGATCGCGTCGATCGCCTGCGCCACCCGCGAGGACTGGTCCGGATTGTCCAGCGTCACCGTGTACCAGCTCACCTGGTTCTTGATGTAGTCGTTGGATTCATCGAAGTACTTCCAGTTCATCATCAACTGGCGTTCTTCGTTGGCGGCCAGCGCACGGTCCTTGGAGCGGTAGATGCCCTTCAGCTCCAGCGGCCAGTCGTTGCTGCCGCCGCGCGGGAAGATGGTTGCCTGCAGCGGGATGGTGTCGCCAATCTTCCAGCCGAACTGCTTGGCCAGCGTTTCACCGACGATGGCGCCGGTGCGGGTCTGCTTCCAGTCTTCCAGCTGTGCCGGGTCGATCTGCAGCTCGCGGTAGACATCGAAGTAGTTGGGCGACACCGAGAAGTTCGGGAAGAAGTTCTTCGGGTCCTGGTAGATGCCGCCGAACCACATGCCGTAGGCCACGTCGCGCACGCCGGCCACCTGCCGCACCTGCGCTTCCAGGCGGATCGGCAGTGACTGGGTGATCGACAGCCGCGACGCCACCACCAGCCGGTTGGCGCCTTCCACGCTGCCGCCGGAGGTGAATGCCACGCGTACCGAGTCGAGCATGCCGAACAGCAGGAACGCAGCCACCACCGACAGCAGGGTCAACAACGTGCGGGTGCGGCTGCGGAACAGCTGCGCCCACACCAGGGAGAAATATTTCATCGCCGTGGCCTCCGTCAGTGGGCCAGCGGCGCGTCGGCCAGCTCGCCCTTGTCCAGGTGCACCGTGTGCGTGGCGTACTCGGCGGCCTTCGGGTCATGGGTGACCATGATGATGGTCTTGCCGTGCTCGCGGTTGAGCTGCTGCAGCAGGCCGAGGATTTCCTCGGCAGACTGGCGGTCGAGGTCGCCGGTCGGTTCGTCGCAGATCAGGAAAGTAGGGTCGGAGACGATCGCCCGCGCGATCGCCACGCGCTGCTGCTGGCCGCCGGACAGTTCATTCGGGCGGTGGCTGCGGCGGTCGGCCAGGCCGACCAGGGTCAGCGCGATCTCGGCGTTGCGCTTGCGCTGCGCCGCATTGAGATGGGTCAGCAGCAGTGGCAGTTCCACGTTCTTCTGCGCGGTCAGCATCGGCATCAGGTTGTAGAACTGGAACACGAAGCCGACGTGGTGGCTGCGCCAGGTCGACAGCTGGCCGCCACTCATCTGGTCGATGCGCTCGCCTTCGATGCTGATCTCGCCGCCGCTGGGGTTGTCCAGGCCACCGATCAGGTTGAGCAGGGTGGTCTTGCCCGAGCCGGACGGGCCCATCAGCGCGACGAAGTCGCCGCTGGCGATGTCCAGGTCGATGCCGTGCAGCACCTGCACCTTTTCGGGGCCGCGCTGGTAGGTCTTGGTGATGTTGCGCAATGAAACCAGGGTCGACATGGGTGGTTCTCCACGGAAGGCGGGAAACGGGGAAGCACCACGGCGGTGGCCGCAGGCATGCGTTGAGCGGTGTTGCCGGCGGCGCCCGCAGGCGCCAGGCCGTTACTGCGCTTGTTTCTGTTGCACCTTGGCGCCGTCGCGCAGGGTGTCCGGCGGGTTGACCACCACCGATTCACCCGCGCTCACGCCCTTGAGGATCTGGCGGTCCTTGCCCATCGCCTGGCCAGCCTCGACCGTGCGCTGCTGCACGCGGTTCTCATCACCCAGCACAAAGGCCACCGAGGCGCCCCCGCGCTGCACCACGGCGCCGCCCGGCACGCGCACGCCCTGCGGCTTGGCGGCCGCCTGCGGCTGCGCCTGTTCCAGGAAGCTGACCCGCACGCCCATCTCCGGCACGATGCGCGGGTCTTTCACCTTCAGCGCCACGCGCACCTTCACCGTGGCCTTGCCGCGGTCGGCGGTGGGGATGATGGCGATGACCTCGCCGGGAATCTTCCATTCCGGGTAGGCATTGAGCGTGGCCTCCACCGGCATCTTCGGCTGCACGCGGCCGATGAAGGCTTCGCCGACCTCGACTTCGATCTCCAGCGATTCCATGTCGACGATGGTGCCGATGCCGGTACGGGTGAAGCCACCACCGGCCGACAGCGGCGAGACGATTTCGCCGGGCTGCGCAGCCTTGGCGGTGACCACGCCGGAGAACGGCGCGCGCACGATGTTGTTGTCCACGCCCAGGTCGGCGATGGCCAGCTGGTCGTTGGCCACCTTGACGTTGCGCTGTGCGGTGTCCAGCTGTGCCCGCAGGCTGTCGCGCTGGGCCACCGCCTGGTCGTACTGCGAGCGCGACACCAGCTGCTGGCCGACCAGTGCCTGCAGGCGGCTGGCTTCGGCGGCGGCCTGCTTCTGCTGTGCCTCCAGACCGGCCACCTGGCTGCGTGCGGCCTGCAGCTGCGAGGCATACAGGCTGCGCTGCGCGTCGGCATCGATCGGGTCCAGCGTGGCCATGATCTGGCCCTGCTCCACGCGCATGCCTTCCTCGATCATCACCTCGCGCACCTTGCCAGTGATCTTGGCCGAGACCGTGGCCATGCGCCGGGCGACCACGTAGCCGCTGGCATCGAGCACCGAACTGCTGGCGCTGCCCTGCTGGATGGCCACGGCAGGTGCGGTTTCCACCTCCACCGCCGGCGCACGGCCGAACAGGAAGGTGACGGCGGCGGCGACCAGCAGCACGACCACGATGATCGCGATCCACAGCCAGCGGCGGCCACCGCCATTGCTACCGCCACCGGAGGCGGGCGGCGGCGATTTGCGGTCGATACGGAGTTCCTTCAACAGCTCGGCAGAAGCGTTCATTCGTTCCATCACAGACGTTCGGGCGGGTGTGGCCGGAAGAGCGGACGGCGGCGGTTCCGGCGGTGGAGCGTGCGGCACAGCATGAAGGCAGGCACAGCGATGACGGCAGTGACAGCTGTCACCCGATGACACTGACGGCGGCAACTGCGAAATGTGACCACGGCGGCACAGGATGGCAACGTCCCCGCTACCGGTACCGCCCATGGATCCGATCGCCCCGTCGCTGGCCCGCCTGCAGCAGGTGCAGGTGCGTTACCGCGACCATACCGCCCTGCATGGCATCGACCTGCAGGTCCGCGCTGGCCAGGTGCTGGCGCTGCTGGGCCGCAACGGTGCCGGCAAGAGTACCGCGATCAGCGTGTTGTTGGGCCTGCGCCGCGCCGATGGCGGGCAGGTCGAACTGCTCGGCGGCGACCCGCAGCAGCGCGCCAGCCGTATCGGCCTGGGCGTGATGCTGCAGAGCACCAGCCTGCCGCCGATGCTGCAGGTGGACGAACTGGTGGCGCAGGCCAGCGCCTGCTATCCCGACCCGATGCCGTTGCAGGAGGTGCTGCAGCGTGCTGGCCTGCAGGCGCTCGCGCGCCGCCGCTACGGCCAGCTGTCAGGTGGCCAGCAGCGCGCCGTGCAGTTCGCCATCGCGCTGTGTGGCCGCCCGCGCGTGCTGTTCCTGGACGAGCCCACCACCGGCCTGGACATCCAGGCGCGGCAGGCGATGTGGCAGGCGATCCGGCAGCTGGTGGCCGAAGGCTGCGGCGTGCTGCTGACCACCCACTACCTGGAGGAGGCCGAAGCGCTGGCGCAGCAGGTGGTGGTGCTGGAGCAGGGCCGGGTACTGGCCGACGTGCCGCTGAGCGAGCTGCGCCTGGCCGACCGGCCGCGCCGCATCCGCTGCCGCAGCGGGTTGCCCATTGCGGACGTGCAGCAGTGGCCGGGTGTGCAGGAGGTGCAGCGCGACGGCGAGCACCTGCAGCTGCTGGCGAGCCCGGCCGAGCCTGTGGTGGCGCGCCTGCTGGCCGCCGATGCGCAGCTGCGCGAACTGGAAGTACAGGGCGCGGCGCTGGCCGACGCCTTCCTCGACATGACCCGGGAGGTCGCATGAACACCCTGGTCCGTACCACCGGATTGCCGCTGCCTGCATGGCGCCAGGCACTGCGCCCCTACCGCGCCGAGCTGCAGGCCGAACTGCGCCGGGCCTGGCGCACGCCGGCGTTCGCGGTGCCCTCGTTGCTATTCCCGGTGCTGTTCTATCTGCTGTTCGGCGTGCTGCTGGGGCGTGGTCACGCGCCGCTGTACCTGCTGGCCACCTACTGCGTGTTCGGTGCGATGGCCCCGGCCCTGTTCGGCTTCGGCGTGCAGTTGGCGCTGGACCGCGAAGGCGGCCTGCTGACCCTCAAGCGCGCGCTGCCGATGCCGGCGGCGGCACCGCTGCTGGCGCGGCTGGCGATGGCGGTGATGTTCGCGCTGCTGGTGGCGTTGCTGCTGATCGGCGTCGCGCGCGTGCTCGGTGGCGTGCAGCTGCAGGCGTTTCAGATGGTGCAGCTGCTGGCGGTGGCGGGCCTGGCGGCGCTGCCGCTGGGGGCGATTGGCCTGCTGATCGGCAGCCATGTCAGTGCCAGCGCGGCACCGGCGATGGTCAACCTGGTCTACCTGCCGCTGGCCCTGCTGTCGGGCCTGTGGCTGCCGCTGTCGGCGCTGCCCACGCTGTTCTCGACGATGGCCCCACTGTGGCCGACCTGGCATCTGGCGCAGCTGGCGCTGCCCGTGGTCGGGTTGCCGTCGGTGGGCAGCGTGGCCGGCCACCTGCTGGTGCTGCTGGCGGTCACGGTGGTCGCGCTGCTGCTGGCGCGCCGTCGCCTGCGCCGGATCGGCTGAACTGGCATGATCGGCAGCGATCGTCCCCGCCTGGATTCTCCCGTGTCGTCGAGCTGGCTTGCGTCCCTGCTGCGCCCCGCACCGGATTCGGCGGTGGCCGAGCTGCTGCGGCGTGGCAAATCGCCCTGGAGCGGTGCGATCCACCTGCTGTGGTCGGTATGGATTTTCCTCACCCCGGTGCTGGGGAACGGCTTCACCCTGCGCTGGCTGTTGCTGACCCTGGTCAGCTATCCGATGTTCCTGCTGTTCTACGCCAAGGTGATGCTGGCGCCACGGCACCATGCATGGCGCTACGCGCTGGGCATGATCGTGATGGCCCTGGTACTGCTGCCCTGGTACCCCTCGGGACTGAGCTACTTCGTGTTCGGCTGCGTGATGATCCGCATGAGCGGGCGCAGCAGCTGGTGGGCGTACCTGCTGCAGCTGACCGCGCTGAATCTGCTGTTCTGCGGCACCGCGCTGTACTTCGGCTATCCGTGGCAGGCCATGGTGTGGATGCCGGCGGTGTCGTTCATCGTCGGGCTGGTGGTGAACGTGGAGGCCCTGAGCCAGCAGCGCGACGTTGCCCTGCAGCTGTCGCAGGACGAGGTGCGGCGACTGGCCACCACCGCCGAGCGCGAGCGTATCGGCCGCGACCTGCATGATCTGCTGGGGCACACGCTGTCGCTGATCACGCTGAAGCTGGAGCTGGCACGCAAGCTTTACGATCGCGATGACGCGCGTGCACGGCAGGAGATCGGCGAGGCCGAGGACATTGCACGCGAAGCGCTGGCACAGGTGCGCAGTGCAGTGACCGGCATCCGCGCCAGTGATCTGGCGGGGGAACTGGCGTCGGCGCGTCTGCTGCTGGAATGCCAGCAGGTGCACCTGCAGTACACGGCGCCGCCAGCGATGCCGGTGGAGGTGGAACGCGGGCTGGCGCTGGTGTTGCGCGAGGCCGCCACCAACATCGTGCGCCATGCGCAGGCGACCCGGGTGCAGGTGGATTTCATGCTTGAGGACCGACAGTTGGCGATGCAGATACGCGATGACGGCCGTGGCGGCGTGCAGGCCGAGGGCAATGGGTTGAGTGGCATGCGTGAGCGGGCCGCAGCACTGGGTGGCCAGTTGACGCTGCAGTCGCCGCGCGGGGCGGGCACCGTGCTGACGGTACGCGTGCCGTTGATGGCCGCGACCACGCCGCTGTCGCCCACGTCGTTGGCGCAGGACGGTGCCGCATGATCCGCATCTTGCTGGCCGAAGACCAGGCCATGGTGCGCGGCGCACTGTCGGCGCTGCTGGGCCTGGAGCCGGATATCGAGGTGCTGGGCAGCGCCGCCGATGGCGAAACCGCGTGGCGGATGCTGCAGCAGCTGCAACCGGACATCCTGGTCACCGACATCGAGATGCCCGGCCTGTCCGGTCTGGAACTGGCGCAGCGCATCGCCCGCCAGGAACTGCCGATCAAGGTGGTGATCGTGACCACCTTCGCCCGTGCCGGCTTCCTGCGCCGCGCGCTGGAGGCGGGCGTGCTGGGCTACCTGCTGAAGGACGCACCGGCCGAGAACCTGGCCGAAGCCCTGCGCAAGGTGAAGCAGGGCATCCGCGCGATCGACCCGCAGCTGGCACTGGATGCGTGGTCGCAGGCCGACCCGCTGACCGACCGCGAACGCCGCGTGCTGCGGCTGGCGGGCGAGGGCCGTACCGCCAGTGAGATCGCCGAGCAGCTGGGGTTATCGCACGGTACGGTGCGCAACTACCTGTCCGAGTGCATCGGCAAGCTGGGCGTGGCCAATCGGATCGAGGCGTACCGGCTGGCGCGGCAGAAGGGGTGGTTGTAGGGGCGGCCTGCCTTTCCCGGTGATGTCATTTCCGCGACCGCGGGTGGGTGTCACTTTCTTTGCTCGTGCAAAGAAAGTAACCAAAGAAACACGCCGCCAGAGCGCGAGCCGTCGCTGCGCGCCGGTTCCCTGCGCTTCTCGGTGAATCAGGGGACGGCGCCGAACTCGCTGCGCTCAGACACCGGCGCCTCTTCGCCCCTGATTCCCCTGCGATGCTCGGCTCGCTCAAGGCGGACCCAACGTCAAAGGCAAAAGCTGCACCCAGTAGATCCACGCCGCGCGTGGATGCTCTTGTTGTTGATCTTGACCTTCAAGTCCGCCTTGAGCGAGCCGAGCACCGCAGGTCCGGCGAGGGCGAAGAGGTGCGGGTGTCTGAGCGCAGCGAGTTCCCGCACCGTCCCTCGAGGGACCGAGGAGCGCAGGGCACCGGCGTGCGAAGCGCGCCGGCTCGCGGCCGGCGGAGCGTTTCTTTGGTTACTTTCTTTGCGCGCAAAGAAAGTGACACCCCCCCCGCGGTCGCGGAAACGATCCGCCGGGAACTCCCGGCGAACCCGCTCAATCCTTCCCGCGCGCCATCGCCTGGAACACGCCATCGCGCCGCACCCACAGGTGGAACAGCGCCGCACCCACATGCATCAGCACCGTGGCGAACAACACATACGCCAGCAGGCTGTGCGCATTGCGCAACGCGGCATACAGCGCCGGGGTGTGCGGCACGATCGGCGGCAGGTGCAGGCCGCCCCACAGCACGATCGGGTAACCGCCGGCCGACAGCATCGCCCAGCCGATCAGCGGCATCGCCAGCATCAGCGCGTACAGCATCCAGTGCGAGGCCTTGGCCGCCATCACCTGCCATACCGGCAGATCCGCCGGCAGCGGTGGCGGACGATGGCGCAGCCGGTTGTACAGGCGCAGCAGCACCAGTACGCCGATGGCGATGCCCAACGGGCGATGCAGATCGATCAGCATCGGCCGCAGGTGCAGCGAGGCGACCATGGTCACGCCGATGAACAGCATGGCGATGATCATCAGCGCCATGGACCAGTGCAGCACCCGCGCGAGCAGATTGAAGTGGCCGTTGCCGGTGCTCATCGTGCGGCCTCCTTCGGTTGCTCGACGTTGCCGGTGGCGCGCTCGCGTTCGCGGCGGTTGAAGGACTGCGAGTACACGGCGGAGCGGGCCGCCAGGATCGGATCGTCACTGCCACGCACGCCACTGGGCAGGATCAGCGGATCGAAGTTGATCTGGCCGCACGCGCCCTGTTCCTGCGACTGCATGCGGTCCAGGCTGAGTACGCCGGCCACCACCTGATCACGCGACTCGGGCCACGGCACCGACGGATCATCGATGGCATCGCCGGGCTCGGCGGTGGTCACGACCAGGTTCCAGCGCACCGGGCCGCTGGCCAGGCGCTGCTGCAGTTCCTGGCTGAGGAAATCGACGCTGGCGTTCTTGCGCGTTTCCGCATCCATCTCGACCACCGGCGCCTGCGGCTGCCAGCGCCAGCGCACCGCGCGTTTCTGGCCCTGCGCGTTGGTGAACCAGAAGCTGTTGACGCTGTTGAAGGTGGTGTCAGCCCAGCTGCTGGTCCACGGCGCGGTCTTGGCCCACTGCTGGAACGCTTGTGCACTGGGGTATTTCGCCAGCACCGCGGCCATTTTCTGCGGGTCGGGCTTGCCGGTGGCCGGGTCCGGGATGGAGGCGCGCGTCTGCGCGTAGAACGCCTCGGCGTTGGGCACGGCGAAGAACGGGAAGCTGTTCATCGCCATGCGCCATTCCTGGCCATCATCGCTGACCATCTGCACCGCGAGGCTGCGTACGCGCGCGGTGTTGTCGGCGCCGTACGGGTCGCCGCCGCCGATCGACAGGCGACCCATCACCGGCACGCGGCGCTGCGAGAACACGCGGGCGCTGGACAGGGTGGGGGCCTGCGCACTGGGTTCGAACCAACCGCTTACACACACGCCCTTGCTGTGCGCACGGCGGAAGCCCGGATGGGCCGGGCCGGTGGCCTCGATGGTGTCGGTGAAGCGCTGCGCGGTCAGGCGGCCGCCAATCCAGCCGGCCAACCAGGCGAAGGCCAGCGCCACCGCACCCAGAATGAGTGCGATCAGTGCGATCCAGAGCAGGGGGGAATGCTTGCGCGGCGCGCCCGGTGTCTGGCCGGCGCGGGTGTAGCGGAAGAGCGACATGGTCGGAGTCCTGCCTTCACGGAGCGTGTGGGTGGTCGACCCACACATCCTCGCAGAACCCTTCCAGGCCCGGTATTCAATTTTTCGTCAAGTTTGCCGGGGACGGCGTGCCGACCAAGGTCGGCACCCACCCGATCAGCTGTAGCGCTGCTTCAGCATCGCCCACGCCGAACGCAGCGCCAGTGCTTCACCGCCAGCCGGCCGGCCCGGGCGTTCGCCGTCGTTCCAGGCATACACGTCCAGATGCGCCCAGCGCTGGCCGTCTTCCAGGAAGCGTTCCAGGTACAGCGCGGCGGTGACCGAGCCGGCCATGCGCGAACCGGCGTTGGCCAGGTCGGCGATGCCGCTGCTCAGGTAACGCAGGTAGGGGCGCCACAGCGGCATGCGCCAGACCGGGTCGCGGGTCGCGTCGCCGGCCTGCAGCCACTGCTGCGCCACGCTGTCGTCGTTGCTGAAGAGCGCCGGAAGGTCCGGGCCCAGCGCGATGCGCGCAGCGCCGGTAAGGGTGGCGAAGTCCAGTACCAGGTCCGGCTTCTGTTCGCTGGCGAAGGTCAGCGCATCGCACAGGATCACGCGGCCTTCGGCGTCGGTGTTGTCGATCTCCACGCTCAGGCCCTTGCGGGTGGCGATCACTTCGCCCGGGCGGAAGGCATCGGGGCCGATCGCGTTTTCCACCGCCGGCACCAGCAGGGTCAGGCGCACCGGCAGGCCGCGCGCCATCACCAGGCCTGCCAGGGCCAGTGCATGCGCGGCACCGCCCATGTCCTTCTTCATGTTGCGCATGCCGTCGGCCGGTTTGATGTCCAGGCCGCCGGTATCGAAGCACACGCCCTTGCCGACCAGCACCAGTGCCGGATCGGTGTCCTTGCCCCAGCGCAGCACGACCAGGCGCGGAGCGCGGTGCGAGGCGCGGCCGACGGCATGGATGGCCGGGAAGTTCTGCTTCAGCAGTTCATCGCCGGTGATCGCCTCGACCTGCGCACCGTGCGCATCGGCCAGCGCGCGCGCGGCGTCTTCCAGCTGCTGCGGACCCATGTCTTCGGTCGGGGTGTTGACCCAGTCGCGCACGCGCAGGCTGGCGGCGATCAGGTCGGCCACTTCGCCGGTCGGCTCAGCCACCAGGCGTGCCGGTGCACGGTGGCGCTTGCGGTAGCGATCGAAGCGGTAGCTGCCCAGGCCCCAGCCCAGCTGCAGCAGCGCCTGTTCGGCGGCCGGCAGTTCGCTGGCCAGCTGCCACACGCTGCCTTCCGGCAGCGCGTGCGGGGCATGCGAGTAGCTGTAGGCATCGGCGCGATCACCCACGCCGATCACCGCACCGGCCAGGCCATCGGCGCCCGGCAGCAACGCCGTGGTGAAGGCACCGGCGGTGAAGCCCTGCGACGCCAGCCATGCCTGGGTGGCGGCCGGCTGGCCGTCCTTCCAGGACGCGAACTGCTCGCGGTCCAGCACGTACAGCGGCAGTGCTGCGGCGGTGTCGGCAGTGAAACCAGTGATCTCGCTCATGCGTCAGGTACTCCGGGGTGCGGCAGCGTCGAGGTTGGCATCCAACCAGTCGGCCAGGCCGGTGAGGGTGTCGAACTGCAGGTCCGGCTGCAGCTGCGGATGGGTCCAGGTGGCTGCTTCGCGGTTGATCCAGCAGCCGCGCAGGCCGGCGGCGATCGCCCCGGCCACGTCCATTTCGGCGTGGTCGCCGACGTGCAGTACCTGTGCCGGCGCAACACCCAGGCGGGTGCAGGCGGCGTGGAAGATGCTCGCCTCCGGCTTGGCCGCGCCGTGTTCGCGCGCGCCCAGCTGGAAGGCGAAATGATGGGCCAGGCCGATCCGCTCCAGATCGGCATTGCCGTTGCTCAGCGCCGCCACCGGCACCCGCGCGGCAATCCGCGCCAGTGCGTCGATCGCATCGGGGTAGCACTCGACCTGGTTGCGCGCGGCGAAGAACACGTCATACGCCGGCTCCAGCAGATCCAGGCTGGCACCACTGGTGTGCAGCGCTTCGTGCAGGGTCAGCCGGCGCAGTGCGCTCAGGTCGTGATGGAGGTGCGGATGGGCGTGGTACAGGCGCTCGCGCAGTTCGCGCATCGCCGCCACCGGATACATCTCGGCCGTGGCGGGGCTGTGTTCACACATCCACTCGTGCAGGACCAGGTCGATGCGGGCGCCGATCGGAGCGAACGGCCACAGCGTGTCGTCAAGGTCGAGGGTGATGGCTTGGACGGGGAAATTCACCCCGCCATTCTACCCCTGCCCGCGCGGGCTTTCATTCCAGCAGGCGCGCCCATCCCTGCATGCCGTCCAGCCGTGCCAGCACCAGCTTGATGCAGACCAGCAGCGGCACCGCCAGCAGCAGCCCGATCATGCCCCAGGCCCAGCCGAACACCATCAGCGCAAGGATCAGCACCAGTGGCGACAGTTTCATGCGACGGCCCAGCACGATCGGGGTCACCATCTGCCCTTCCAGGGTGTGCAGGCCCAGGTAGGCGGCGGCCGGCAGCAGGGCCTGCAGCGGGTCGCGGAATTCCACGAAGCCCATCAGCAGCATCAGCGCCACGCCGATCAACGGACCCACATACGGAGCGAAATTCAGCAGTGCGGCCACCGTGCCCCACAGCAACGCTTCCTGCAGGCCGATGCCGAGCAGCATCAGTACGCCGGCGAACACCAGCCCGACCAGGGTGTTGATCACGCTGATGGTCAGCACATAGCGCGACACCTCGCGCTCGATCGAACGCAGGATGTCACTGGTGAAGCGCTGCTGCTGACGGTTCGGGAACAGGGCGATCGCCGCGCGTTGCAGGCTCTGCCCGTAGATCATGAAGAACAGGGTCAGCAGCACCACCGCCAGCACCGAGGCGGCCAGCCGCGGCGCACGGGTCAACATGCGGTACGGGTCATCGAGCTGGGCGCGGATCACCTGCACCTTGCGGTTGCTGTCGCCACCGGCCACGCGGGCAAAGTTCTCTGCGGCCTGGTTGGCCTGCTGCACCGGCTTGGTCAGGTCCTGCACCTGGCGGGCGATCTTGCGCAGCTGCTGCGGTGCTTCCTGTGCCCATTCCATTGCCGGGCCGATCAACTGCACCGCCAGCGAACCGGTCACGCCCAGGCCCGCGCCGAGGATCAGCAGAGCGCCCAGCGCACGTGGAATCCACAGCTTCTGCAGCAGGCGCAGGATCGGATTGCCGACCAGTGCGAAGAACATCGCCAGCAGCACCGGCAGGATGATGTCCTGTGCCGCCCACAGTGTGTAGCCCACCGCCAGGGTCGCCAGCACCACCAGCGACATCGGTCCGCGCGGACGCGACGGTGGCGGCAACGGGGCGTCGGGCTGTTCGGGGCCGGCCGGTGACGGGGACAGGAGGGACTCGCTCATCGACGCACCAACCGGGAAGGGGAGCGCATTATCCGCCGGCCGCGATCGGCGCGGCGGATTCCATGGATCAACGTTCGGACAGCTCGGTAGCCGCTTCGGCCGGACGCGGTCCGCGCGGGTCTGGTTCCGGCTCTGGCTCCGGCACGGAGCGTGGAGCCGGTGCCGGCCGTGGCTCGGCAGCGGAGGCCGCCGCCTGTGCCTGTTCGCTGGCTTCGTCGGCTTCCTCAGCCGCGTCGTCGGCAGTGGCTGCGGCCTGCGCCGCCATCGCCGTGGCGAACGCCGCCTGTGCACTGGCGAACAGGTTCGAGACCGAACCCACCATCTGCAGCCAGCGGGCACCGTTGACCTTGCCCGGCACTTCCAGCTTGCCGGCGATGAAGCCACCGGCCAGGCCGACCACCACGATGCGCAGCGGCGACCAGCCCTTTCGCCAGACGTCGCTGAGCGTGGACCAGTGGTCCTGGGTTTCGCCCAGGCGCACGGTCACCACCTGTTCGCAGCGTTTCACCCGCCGTTGCAGCGCGCCGAACTTCATGGCTTGCCCTCGGGCAGCTGCACCTCGGCATCGGGATCGTCTTCGCTGGGTTCGTCGAACAGGCCCAGGCGTGACAGCTGGCGCCGGGTAGCGTGCATGCCGGTGTGGTGGAAGAAGTAGGACACCCGCCAGATCGCATAACCGGTGACGGCCAGGCTCAGCAGCGAGGTGATCAGCAGCGCCTGCAGCCAGCTCAGGCCCCAGCTCTGCAGCAGGGCGATGAGGGTGGCGGCCATCAGCAGCCAGGCCGAGGCTCCAAACACGATCGCCACGCCGGCCCAGGCCAGCGCGCGACCGAATGCACTACGCGCCAGCGCGAAGTCGGCCGAGGCCAACCGGCGCAGCGAGCGCAGCGTGTGCTTGGCAGAATCGGCAGCGGCACGACCGGCCGCGCCGACCTGGCGGATGCTCTCATCCAGCGGCGGGGTAGCCGCCGGATCAGGCGCTTGCGCGTTGTCTTCGCTCACGCCGCGGCTTACTTGTCGCTGCTGCCGCGGGCCAGCTTGGCGATGATCCAGCCGGCAGCGAAGGCGACACCGAACGAGGCCAGCGGACGTTCACGGATCAGCTCAGCGGCGCTGTCGATCAGGTCCTTGCCCTTGTCCATCAGTGCGTCGACCTGTTCCTTGGCGGCTGCACCACCAAACTCGGCGGCGGCCAGGCCGGACAGCGCGCTGTCGGACAGTTCAGCCTTGACGTTGGCCTTGCCGATGCGCAGTTCGTCGCCGGCTGCGCCGGTTGCACCCTTGATCGCACCGCCGGCGGCCGACGCGGCCTGCTTCAGGTGGGAACCGGCTTCACCCAGGTGTTCCTTCAGGTTCTCGGTATTGGTGGGGCTCATCGAATCACTCCTGTTGCGATGGGGGAACGGGAGTCGGCGGTGCCGACCTGGACTGACAGCAATAGCATTGCCGGGGTATAGGGGGTGTTACGGCAGGGCGATCAGCGCATCACGAGCTGGCCCTGCTGCTGGCCATTGTTGCGCAGCACGCGTATCACCAGGGTCGGCGGGCGCTGCTGGAAGTTGGCGCGCCAGCTGGCCAGGTCGGCGAATTCGCCCACGGTGGCATCGGTGATGATGTCGCCCTGCTGCAGGCCGTTGGTGGCCGCGCGGCTGCCGCGCTTGACCTCGCTGACCAGCACGCCGCCGACACCGGACTGGCGCAGCGACTCGGGCAGGTCGACGAAGGTGGCCCCGGTCAGGCGCGGGTCCAGGCTCTCGCCGGTGACCGCGCGCGCCTGTTCCTTCAAGGTTGCCTTGATCTGCAGCGGCTTGCCCTCGCGGCGCACGTCCAGCGTCAGCGCGCTGCCGACCGCCGCCAGGCCTTCCACGTTGTGCAGGGCTTCGGCGCTGTCCACGCGCTGGCCGTTGGCCGAGACCACCACGTCGCCCGGCTTCAGGCCGGCGGTCGCAGCGGCCGAACCGGCCAGCACGCGGGTGATCAGCGCACCCCGCGTTTCGCCCAGGCCCAACCCCTGCGCGATCTGCGCGGTCAGGTTCTGGCTCTCCACGCCCAGCGTGCCGCGCACCACTACGCCGTGCTTGACCAGCTGGTCGACCACGCTGCGCGCCAGGTTGGACGGAATCGCCAGGCCCAGGCCGATGTTGCCGGCCATGCTGCCCTGCGGGTTGAAGCTGGCGGTATTGATGCCGACCAGCTGGCCCTGCAGGTCGACCAGTGCGCCACCGGAGTTGCCCGGGTTGATCGACGCATCGGTCTGGATGAAGTTCTGGTAGCCCAGCCCGCGGATGCCGCTGCGGCCCACCGCCGAGACGATGCCGGAGGTGACCGTCTGGCTGAAGCCGAACGGGTTGCCGATGGCCACCACGAAGTCACCGACCCGAAGCTGGTCGCTGTTGCCGAGCTTGATGTCGGTCAGGTTCTGCGCCGGGATGCGGATCAGCGCGATGTCGGTATCGCGGTCCGAACCGAGGAACTCGGCCTTGACCGTGCGCCCGTCGGCCAGTGTCACCTGCACGTCATCGGCGTTGTCGATGACGTGGTGGTTGGTCAGCACCAGGCCCTCCTTGGCGTCGATGATCACGCCCGAGCCCAGCGATTCGTTGATGCGTTCCTGCGGGATGTCCGGGAACAGGCGGCGGAAGAACGGGTCGTTGAAGAAGGGGTTGCGCACGCGCACCACCTGCTTGGTGTTGACGCTGACCACGGCCGGCATCGCCTTCTCCAGCATCGGTGCCAGCGACGGCACCGCCTGTCCGGCCACCGAGGCCGGCAATGCCGCCGTGGTCGGGAGTACCGCAGGCAGCGGCGCGGCGTCGGCACGGTTGTCCAGGTGGGCATTGATGCCGGTGGCAACGAAGCCACCGAAGGCGGCGGCGATTGCGAGCGTGAGCAGGGTGGGAAGCGGTCGCATGGGAGTCGGTTCGCTGGCGTGGGTGGGGGCCGTTCGGCTCTACGGTAAAACAAGCTGAATGAGTGTGTCGCGATCTGGATAAATGCGCCATGAAAACCGGGCGCCCGGAACGCGGGTCGGCGTCGCCATCTGTGGGGCGGTGGCGACAACGTCGGGCGTGCTTCGCAACGTGCCGACGTCTGCCGAAGCGCGTGTGGATACAGGCCGATACTTGCGCAGTTCGGCGCATCCTGGTGCCGCGATGCGCCATATCGCATGCCTTTCGCAGCACTCGGGCAGGTGCGCGCAGGCAGCACCTGCCGCTATCCGCACCGTGCGGCGCAGCACTGAAAAAAAGGGGTTTCCTGTCAACCCACTGTGCTCGAGAGGGTGCTGGGCTACACCATTACCGTCGCAGCAGATGCGATTGCGGGTGCACGGCCCGTTCCACGATCGTCAATGTCGGTATAGCATCGCCCCGTTTTGATACTTAAGGCCCGCAGGAGGGCAACATGAGCAACGGTAATGGTGTGTCGGTCGTGACCGACGCCGTCGAGAACGTCAAAGAAACCGCCACCAACGTTGGCGAGACCATCGCCCACGCTGCCGAAGACGCAGTGAAGTCGGTCAAGAAGACCGTCAAGCGCGCCACCAAGGCTGCCGGCACCCGCGTTGCCAAGGCCAAGAAGGCCGTGGCCAAGGTCGAGAAGACCGTTGCCAAGAAGGCCGAGAAGGCTGCCAAGTCGGTCGGCAAGACTGTTGCCAACGCCAAGAAGAAGCTGGAAGCCGCCAAGAAGAACGCCAAGGCCGAAGCCGCTGCCCTGAAGAAGGAAGTGGCCAAGAAGAAGGCGGCTGCAGGCAAGGCTGTGACCAAGAAGGCCGCCGCTGCCAAGAAGACCACCAAGGCTGCCACCAAGGCTGCTGGCAAGAAGGTCGCTACCGTGAAGAAGGCTGCCACCAAGAAGGCCGCCGTCGCGAAGAAGACCGTTGCCAAGAAGACCGCGGCCGCCAAGAAGGTTGTCGGCAAGAAGGTCGCCACCGCCAAGAAGGCCGTGGCCAAGAAGACCGTCGCCGCCAAGAAGGTCGCTGGCAAGAAGGCCGTGGCTGCGAAGAAGGTTGTCGGCAAGAAGGTTGCCGCTACCAAGAAGGTCGCCACCAGGAAGACCGCGGCCGCCAAGAAGGTTGTCGGCAAGAAGGCTGCTGTCGCCAAGAAGGCCGTCGGCAAGAAGAGCGCTGCTGCCAAGAAGGTTGTCGGCAAGAAGACCGCCGTTGCCAAGAAGGCGGTGGGCAAGAAGGTTGCCGCCACCCGCAAGACGGTCGCCAAGAAGGCTGCGCCGCTGAAGAAGGTCGCCGCCAAGAAGGCTCCGGCCAAGAAGGCCGTGCGCAAGGTCGCCAAGCGCAAGTAATCGCGCCGTGACCGAAGGCCCTGCCACCCAACGGGTGGTGGGGCCTTTCGCGTTTCTGGGGCACGGTCTGGGGCAAGATGCAGGTTCTTCCTGCAGGAGCCCCGGGCATGCGTGGTATCGACTTCAGTTCCTGGCAGGGCGTGCTGTCCACGTTGGCCGGCCTGGTCCTGATCACCCTGCTGGGCGTGGGCATCCGCCTGCTGGTGATGCAGACCCTGCAACAGCGCCGCGAGCGCGAGAACCGGCAGATCAACGAACGGCTGCGCACGCTGATGGCGGCCTACAAGACCCTGGGCGGGTCGTTCACTGGCGAACTGGGTGTGGATCCCAGCCATCGCCGCGACCTGCGCCAGCGCGAAAATGCCGAAGGCATCGCCGAACCCCGCTCGGATCGCGCGCGCCGCATCCGCGATGCGGTTGAAGCGGCACTGTCGGACATCCTGTTGCTGGGCACCGACGAGCAGGTGCGGCTGGCCGCGCGTGCGGCCAACGAACTGGCACAGGGGCGGCCGGTGCACCTCCACGAACTGGTGGTCTCGCTGCGCGACTTCGTGCGCGAAGCGCTGGATCTGGCGCCGATTCCGACCGACCTGCAGATACCGCCGCAGGGGCCGACCCGCCCGGGCGGTGCCAGTGGCAAGGGCCGCGCCGAGGGTGACGCCAAGGGTGGCCGCACTGGAGGCGGCGGTGGTGGCGGGGGCGGGGGCGGGGGCGGGATGGGCCTCGGCGCCGGCGCCGCACTGGGCGCCGGCCATGCCTCTGCCAGCGATGAAGTGGACGCGCGCTGAGCACGCGCTCCGGATTCAGCGCGTAAGTTCGTAGATCGGTACGAACCCACCGTAGATCATCCGCGCGCCGTCGAACGGCATCGGATTCGTCGCGGGATCAAACCGCGGGTCTTCCATCATCTTCTTCATGCCGGCGTCGCGGGTCGGCTTGTCCGGCCATTCGATCCAGGAAAACACGACCGTCTCATCTGGTGTGGCTTTCACCGCACCGAAGAAGTCGGTGGTTTTGCCGTGCGGTACGTCGTCACCCCAGCACTCGACCACACGCAGCGCGCCGTACTCGATGAAAATGGGATCCCCTGTGCGTGCATGGGCGAGGAACTTCTCCTTGTTGGCGGTGGGCACCGCCAGGACGAAACCATCGATGTAGCTCATTGCCTGCCTCCGGATGGACCGTGCCGCATGCACGGC
The DNA here is from genome assembly GCF_032911605.1 of Stenotrophomonas mexicanensis. Taxonomy (NCBI): domain Bacteria; kingdom Pseudomonadati; phylum Pseudomonadota; class Gammaproteobacteria; order Lysobacterales; family Lysobacteraceae; genus Stenotrophomonas; species Stenotrophomonas mexicanensis. Next base: position 17,554 of record NZ_JAWJTG010000041.1, on the reverse strand, counting down.
CTTCAAGTACCCGACGAACCAGGGCGCCGTGGATCGACATCCTGTGTGCGCCTGTTCAGCCCGGCCCGCCGGGCAGCGGCGCCAGCACCGTCTCCGGTGGCTGCTGGCCGGCCAGGTGGCGCACGAAGTAGTCCCACATGCGGTGCGTGTAGGTGGCGTCGTTGCGGAACAGTTCGTGGTCCTGCCGGGCCAGGTACAGCAGGTCGTAGCTGCGCTGGGCCTTGTTCAGGGCGGCGGCCAGTTGCAGGGTCAGCGCCGGCGGCGCGTTCTCGTCCAGTTCGCCATAGACCAGCATCAGATGCCCACGCAGGTTGCCGGCCAACGCTGCATTGTCGAGTCCGGCAAAGGGCGCCGGCACGCCATCGGCCAGGGGTGTTGGCGGCAGCACGCCACCGAACAGCCGGTCCATGCCGTGCAATGCACCGCCGTACATGCCCTGGAAATTGTGGCTGCCGGCCGAGGCCACGCCCACCTTGTAGAACGCCGGATAGCGCAGCAGGGCGCGCGCTGCACTGTAACCACCGAACGAATGCCCGTAGATGCCGACCCGCTGCAGGTCGATGCCCCGGTAGCGTTCGCCCAGCTGGCGCAGCGCAGCCACATGGTCATCCAGCTGCACATCTGCCCCGTGCAGGAAGCTGCTGTCATGGAACGCCTTGTCGCGGCCACCGGTGCCGCGCGCGTCGATGCTGACCACCACGAAGCCCAGTTCGGTCAGGCTGGCGCGTGACACCGGATTCAGGGCGGACACCGCCTCGGCGTAGGTCACCGGCGCATTGCTGACGAAGGAGCCACCGTACATCGCGTCGATCACCGGAAAGCGGCCGTCATCGCGATAGTCGCGGGGCAGGTAGACGGTGGCGAAGATCGGCGTTCGCCCATCGGCGGCCAGCAGCCGCTCGCGCCGTGGGGGGCGCCAGCCGGCAGCAACGATCGCGCTGTTATCGGCTGTTTCCAGCACCATCACTTCACGGCCGTCATCGCTGGCCCGCAGCACGGTGCGTGGTGGCTGGTCGAGACGGGAAACGGTATCCACCAGATAGCCACCGCCAGGCGACAGCGCCTGGGGGGCGCGCCCGCCGAACAACGCGCCGGTGCCGGCATCGGCCAGATGGTCGTTGCCATCGGCGGCCAGGCGCTGGACCGGTCCCCCCTGCAGCGATACACGGTACAGGCCGCGTACGTAGGGGTCGCCACCGTCGACGCCGCCGGCGCTGAAGTACGCCCAGCCACCCGCAGCGTCCACGCCCAGCAGGTCGCGCACCGCCCATTGGCCGCGGGTGAGCTGGCGCAGCACCTTGCCGTCGGACAGGCGGACCCGGTACAGATGGCCCCAGCCATCGCGCTGCGAGAACCACACCGCCGTGTCCTGGCCGGGCAGGATGGCCACCGCTGGCCGGTTGTAGGAATACACGTTGAGCTGCAGGCGGGTGTCGCTGGCTTCTTCCAGAACCGTGCGCAACGCACCGTTGTTGGCATCGATCTCCAGCAGACGCAGCCTGCGCGGTGCGCCGAAGTGCGCGATCACGGCATACAACCGGTCGCCGTCCCAGCCGAGTACGCCGGCTTCGCTGAGGGTGTTCCAGCCTTCCGGCAAGGCGATGTCATGCTGCTGGCCATTGCGGGTGTCGACCACATACACGCTGTCGCGCACCTGCCGGGTGTCACCCAGCACCCCCAGCTTCACCGTATGCACGCGCGGCCGCGCGCTGTTGGCCGGGCTGCTTTCCAGATAGGGGTAGTCCTGCAGCGCGCGTTCGTCGTAGCGGATGCCGGCCACGTAGCGACCGTCCGGTGACCAGCCGACCGCGAACGGCCGCGTCGACATCCGGCCCTGGCGGCGTGGAATGCCGCGCAGGGTGAAGTCCGGCAGCACGCCAAAGCCATGATTGGGTTCACCGCCGCTGGTCAGCGCTCGTGCTGCCATTCCGGGCGACTGCAGCCACAGGTTGTGATCGCGTACCTGCAGCCAGGCATCACCGCCGGGCGATGGCAGTGCATCGGTCGCTGGCGCTGCATCCTGCGAACGCACGCACTGCAGGCGTGGCCATTGACAGCTGATCGCCGCCTCGCCGTTGAACTGCAGGCGCAGGCCTTCATCCAGTACCTGCACACTGCTCAAGCGCAGGCGTGGTCCTCTGGCACCGAGAGGTGCAACCGCAGCGTCCAGCGCATCGGGTTCGAACAGGATCTGGCGTGTGGCCTGGACTGGATCGACCAGTACCGCCTGGCGCCGGCCCTGCGTGGTTTCGCGTTCGTACCAGAAGCGCCCATCGGCCAGCCAGTGGGGCAGCACCGAAGCATTGCGCAGCGCACCGCGAAGGTGACTGTCATGCACGCGTTCGGCGCGCTGGTAGTCAGCGGCCTGCAGTGCGTGCGCAGCGTGGGTCGGAAACAGGGCAGCGCATGCCAGGAGCGCGGCGCGAACAGGCACCAGCGGCGGATCGGAAACGTACAAGGCAACCTCCTGTTGCAATCGACGACGAATCACAAATGCACGCGCGCCGCGCGCGTATGCCAGAGACAGCCTGAATCAAGGCAAAAAATTCAGCAATGCGAAGACCGCTGTTTTCAGGGAGCGTTGTGGCGAATAACGGAGAATTTACATTCCCGATGCGATGGCGCCCTGGCGCTGCTGCACACCATAAGAAAGTAAAGGTGTACCCCCATGAAGAATTCGCTGATTGCTCTGGCCCTGGCCGCTGCCCTGCCGTTCACCGCCTCGGCTGCTGAGAACCTGTCGTACAACTACGCCGAAGCCGACTACGCCAAGACCGACATCGACGCGTTCAAGGCCGACGGCTGGGGCGTGAAGGGTTCGTACGGCTTCCTGCCGAACTTCCACGCTTTCGGTGAGTACAGCCGCCAGGAAATCGACCACACCAACATCAAGCTGGACCAGTGGAAGATCGGCGCCGGCTACAACGTTGAAATCGCCCCGACCACCGACTTCGTTGCCCGCGTTGCCTACCAGAAGCGCGACCAGAAGCACGGCCTGGACTTCAATGGCTACAGCGCTGAAGCCGGTATCCGCACCGCCTTCGGTGCCCACGCCGAAGTCTACGGCATGGTCGGCTACGAAGATTTCTCGAAGAAGCACGGCATCAATCCGGAAGGCCAGTGGTACGGCCGCCTGGGTGGTCAGGTCAAGCTGAACCAGAACTGGGGCCTGAACGGCGAGCTGAAGATGAACCGCGACGGCGACAAGGAATACACCGTCGGCCCGCGCTTCAGCTGGTAATTGCTTCCTCGGCGCGCCTGCGCGCCGAAGATGCCTCGACAGGCCCGGCCCATGCCGGGCCTGTTGCGTTTCCGGCTGGGCAAACGCTACCTGACCGTGTCGCGGCGGAAGGGCGGCATTGCAACGAATTGGATTCCGCAGGCGTCGGCTGCGCCCTAGGGTGAGTGGCCTGTTCTGCAGGAATGCAACGATGCCCACGTTTCCGTCGCCCCGCGATTCTCCCTGCCGCCTCTTGTTGCTGGATCCACACCCGCTGTTGCGGCATGGCGTGCAGGAAGTCCTGGCCCGGCAGGCGGGCCTGCAGGTCGATGGAAGCTACGGCCGCAGCGGTGATCTGCTGCAGCGCCTGCAGCAGCAGGCGGCCGCGATCGATCTGCTGCTGGTCGACGCCTTGCCGATCGGTGACAGCGGCGAAGGCCTGGAACTGCTGCGGCACCTATCACGCCACTGGCCGGCAGTGCCGATCCTGGTGCTGACCGCACACTGCAACGCGGGTGTCGTGTCCTTGGCCTTGCAGGCCGGTGCGCGCGGATTCCTGTCCAAGGCCTGCGCGCCGCAGATGCTGCTGCGGGCAGTGAGCGTGGTTGCCCGTGGCGGGCGCTTCGTGCCGCCGGATCTGCGTGCACAGTTGAACCAGTCCCGTCGGCAGCGCCAGCAGTCCATGCGTTCACCACGGTTGAGTACCCGCGAGCGCACCGTCCTGCAGTGGGTGCTGCGTGGTTGCAGCACCGGCGAGATGGCACGCCGCAGTGGGCGTGCAGCCAGCACCATCAGCACGCAGAAGCGAGCGGCGTACCGCAAGCTGGGCATCCGCAACGATGGCGAGCTGTTCCGCTTCCGCCATCTGATCGACGCTGATTGAGGTGGCGTTACTCGCCCTGGTACTGCTTTTCTTCCACCAGGGCCGAACCGGCCACGCGGTTGATCTCGTTCTTCACCTGCACGCGCTCGCCATTGGTGCCATAGACACCACGCGCCAACTGGATGAAGGCATCGTCGAACACCTGGGCCGCTTCCTTGTCGCGCAGCTGGTCCTGGATGTCCCACATGCGCTCGTTGATCGCCTTCAGCTGCTGCTTCAGCACGGCCAGCGCCGGCTGAGCCTGCAGCTGCAGCTGCAGCAACGGCAGCAGGCCGTCCAGCTCGGTGCGCACGTTGCTCAGCTTGGCGGCATCGTCGATGCGCTCGGCCTTGATCTCGAGAATGGTGATCTTGTCGATCAGCTCGCCGATCGATACCGGAGTCAGGATGGCGTCCACGCGGTTGGTTCCTGGAAACAGGGCGCCATGATACCGCGCTGCTGGCATGTGGCCCCGGTCCGCGGGATTTACGCCGAATTTGCGCCACGGGCCCGGCAGCACCCTCGATCCGTTACGGCCACCGCCTCGACACTGCGGTCCCGGCGGCGTGACCGCCTTCGACGAGGAACACAGTGCAGTGAACAGCAAGGGGATGATGGCGGCAGTGGTGGCCGCTCTGGCAGGGCTGCTCGGCATCGGCACCGCCCAGGCGCAGGTGCAGGTGAGTGGCAGTGCCGCATTGACCAGCGATTACGTGTGGCGCGGCAGCTCGCAGAGCGACGGCGACCCGGCGGTGCAGGCCGGCGCGAAGGTCTCGATCCCATCGGGCTGGTACGCCAGCGTGTGGGGGTCCAACGTATCGTTCAAGCCGGACAACGGCGCGCGCAGCGAGTTCGACCTGGTGGCCGGTTGGAGTGGTGCACTGGCACCGGACTGGGCACTGGATGCCAACCTGACCCGCTACGTGTACCCGGGCACCGGCCGCGCGCTGGACTGGACCGAGCTCAATACCACCGTGACCTGGAAGCAGCGCGCCTGGCTGCAGCTGGCGCATTCCAACGACGCGCTGGCGGGCGGCCATCGCGGCACCTACGCCCAGCTGGGTGTGCGGGTGCCGCTGCACGAGCGGTTCCGCCTCGAAGCGGCGGTGGGCCAGTATTGGCTGGCCACCGCACAGGGGCCTGATTACCTGCATGGCCAGCTCAGTGCCATCGCCTCGCTGACCCCGGCATGGGAACTGCGCGCCACCGTGCATGACACCGACAACGCAGCGAAGCGGCTGTTTCCGGACAATGCCGGCGGACGCTGGGAGCTGGCGCTGCAGGGCAGCTTCTAGTCAGTCACCGAAGCCTGGCGCGCGCGCAGTGCGCCGGGCAGCCACAGCAGCAGGGCCAGCATGGCCACCGCAGCACCGGCCACGCAGACGCCGGTCCAGCCGAAGCGCTGGTAGACCTGCGCCGACAGCAGCGAACCCAGCGAACCGCCGATGAAGTAGCCGGTCATGTAGCCGGCATTGAGGCGGTTGCGCGCTGCCGGTTGCAGTGCATAGATCAGGTTCTGATTACTCACGTGCAGCAGCTGCGCGGCCAGGTCCAGCACCACCACGCCGACCAGCAGCGCCAGCAGCGAGTGTGCCGACAGCCCCAACGGCAGCCACGACAGCAGCAACAGCATCAGTGCGATGGCAGTGGCATGCCCGGTCAGGCCACGATCGGACATGCGCCCGGCCAGGCCGGCCGCCAGCGTACCGGCGGCGCCGACCAGCCCGAACAGGCCGATGGTGGCATCGCTGTAGGCGTAGGGCGGTTGTGCCAGCAGGAACGCCAACGGCGTCCAGAAGATCGCGAACATGGCGAAGCTGCAGGCGCCCAGCAGGGTGCGCTGGCGCAGCACCGGCTCCTGCACGAACAGCACGCCGATCGAGCGCAGCAATGCGAAATAGCCGAGGCCGGCGCTGTGGTGGAATCGCGGCAGGCCGCGCTGCAGCGCCAGCGCGGTCAGCACCAGGGTGCCGGCGGCGATCGCATACACCAGGCGCCAGTCGCCCAGGCTGGAAAGCAGGCCGGCCACGGTGCGCGCCAGCAGGATGCCCAGCAGCAGGCCACTCATCAATGTGCCGACCACGCGGCCACGATGTTCCGGCGCGGCCAGCGTGGCCGCAAACGGCACCAGTACCTGCGCCACCACCGAGAACAGGCCGGTGATCGCGGTGCCGACCAGCAACCAGGCCAGCGATGGTGCACAGGCACTGATCACCAGCCCGCCTGCCGACAACAGGCTCATCACTACGATCAGGCGGCGGCGTTCGAACAGGTCTCCCAGCGGCACCAGCAGGATCAGTCCGGCGGCATAGCTCAGCTGTGCGGCAGTGACCACCATGCCGACCTGGCCGAACGGCACGCCGAAGGCATCGGCGATGGTGTGCAGCAGTGGCTGCGCATAGTAGTTGCTGGCCACGGCCACGCCGGTAGCCACCGACATCAGCAGCACCTGCCAGCGGTGCAGAGGGGGGAGGGACGGACTCACGCGGTATTCCACAAAGCGGGATGCACAGTGTCCGCCTGCTGCGGCCATGATGGAAATGAATCATCATCATTCATGCCATCTGGAAACGAGATAGTTGGATGAATCTCAAACAGCTCGAGTTTGCCGTCGCCCTGGCCGAAGAGGGCAATTTCACCCGCGCCGCAGAACGCTGCCATGTGGTGCAGTCCGCGTTGAGCCACCAGATTGCCTACCTGGAGCAGGAACTGGGTACGCCCCTGTTCGAGCGCCTGCCGCGGCAGGTGCGGGCCACCGCCGCCGGCGAGGCGCTGCTGGTGCATGCACGCCAGGTGCTGGCCAGCCTGCGCCACCTGCGCGCCGACGTGGCCGCCGTCACTGGCGAGGTGCGTGGCCTGCTGGCGATCGGGCAGATCTCCTCGCTGACCGACATCGATGTGGTGGCGATGCTGGCGGCCTTCCAGCAGGCGCACCCGCAGGTGGAGTTCCAGCTGCGGGTCGACAAGAGCGAGGACCTGATCGCGCAGGTGCAGTCGCGAGAGCTGGACGTGGCGCTGGTCGGATTGGCGCCGTCGGCAGGGCTGGACGGGGTCTGCCACCAGATGCTGCAGGAAGAAGACCTGGTGGCGGTGCTGGCGCCGTCGCACCGCTTGGCCCGCCGCAAGCGGCTGCCATTGACCGAACTGCAGGACGAGGCGCTGGTCGACTTTCCGCGCGGCACCGGTGCGCGGCGGCAGACCGACGATGCCTTCGCTGCCGCTGGCCTGCCGCACACGGTGCGCTTCGAGGTCAATCTGATGGAACTGATCGAGCGCTTCGTCCGCCATGGGCTGGCGGTTGGCATCGTGCCAGCGTTGATCGCCGACGGGTTCCAGGGGGTGGTACAGATTCCGCTGCAGCCGACCCCGACCCGCCGCGTGCACCTGGTCTGGCAGCGACTGCCGACACCGGCGGCGCGGGCGTTCGTCGAGGCCGTGCTCAGCCGCGCAGGCGCAGGCTCAGGCCCTTGAGGAAATTGCGCAGCATCTGGTCCAGGCAGCGCCGGTAGTTGGTGTGCCCGGGCTGGCGGAACAAGGCGCCCACTTCCGACTTGGAAACGTTGAAGCCGGCGCTGGCGAAGATCTCCATCAGATCGACGTCGCGCAGCTGGAAGGCGACGCGCAGCTTCTTCAGCACCAGGTTGTTGTCGATGCGGGTTTCCACCGCACGCTGCGGCTGGCTTTCGTCGCGACCGCGCAGGTGCACGATCAGGCCGTCGAGGAAGTGCGCCAGCGCGCTGTCGCTCATCGCCTCGAAACCGGCTTCGTCTTCGCGGCGCAGCCAGGCCTTCACCTGTTCGGGATCCACGGCGAAGGCCGGGTCGGCCATCTGGCACAGGGTCACCACGTGGTGGTCGCCCAGGTCCAGGGAGTAGCGCACGCTGCGCAGGACATCGTTGTTGATCATGGGCCCAATTGTACCGGTCACCCCGACAGGTGGGGCCGGATCTGGCCGATCAGGCAACGCAACCCCCGGCCGACGGTGCCAGAATGGGGGTCTGGTTTTTCCCCCTGGAGTTGCCTGATGACCCGCACTGTCCTGATTACCGGCGCCACGTCCGGCTTCGGCGCCGCCGCCGTCCACCGCTTCGCCCAGGCGGGCTGGAAGGTGATCGCCACCGGCCGCCGCGGCGAACGCCTGCAGCCGCTGGTCGAGCGCTACGGCAAGGACGTGGTGCATGCCGCCGCCTTCGACATCCGCGATCCGGTGGCGATGGAAGCGGCGCTGCTGGCACTGCCGCCGGCCTTCGGCGAGATCGATCTGCTGGTCAACAACGCCGGCCTGGCGCAGGGCACCGCGCCGGCACAGAGCGCCAAGCTGTCGGACTGGACCACGATGATCGACACCAACATCACCGCGCTGGTGACCCTGACCCACCGCCTGCTGCCGCAGCTGGTGGAGCGCAAGGGCGCGATCATCAACATTTCGTCGGTGGCCGGCGTCTACCCGTACCCGGGCGGCAATGCCTACGGTGGCACCAAGGCTTTCGTCAGCCAGTTCTCGCTCGGCCTGCGTTCGGACCTGCACGGCACCGGCGTGCGCGTGACCACGATCGAGCCGGGCATGGCCGAAACCGAGTTCACCGTGGTGCGTACCCATGGCGACCAGGCGGCGTCGGACAAGCTCTATACCGGCGCCAACCCGATGACCGCCGAAGACATCGCCGAACAGATCTTCTGGGTGGCCAGCCTGCCGCCGCACCTGAACATCAATCGCCTGGAACTGATGCCGGTCAGCCAGTCCTTCGCCGGTTTCCAGGTCGCCCGCGAAGGCTGACCGCCGTCTGTAGAGTCGAGCTTGCTCGACTGCTTTGAACGGCAGTCGAGCAAGCTCGACTCTACACAGACAAAAAAAAGCCGGGCTGTGCCCGGCTTTTTCATTCACTTCGGCAGACTCACTGTGCCTTGATCGCCATCGCCTGCAGGCCGGTGCCATCCAGCTTCTGCTTGGCTTCAGACAGTTCACCTGCACTGCCATACGGCCCCATGCGCACGCGGTACACGGTCTTGCCGTTGATCTGCGCCGATTCCACGCGTGCCGCCAGGCCCATCATCGCCAGCTTGGCCTTGGTCGCTTCGGCATCGCCGGAGGCACCGAACGCACCTGCCTGCAGGATGTAGCGGGCATTGTCGGCGGCAGCCGGTGCCGCAGCGGTAGTGGCCGCGGTCGGCGCGGTTTCCGCACGCGCTGCCGGAGTGGCGGCGGCGGTGCTGGTCGACGCCGTCGGCGTGCTGGCCGGAGGCGTTGCCGCAGCCGGTCGTTCGCTCAGCGGTGCCGGCAGCGGACGGCTGGTGGCGGTCACCGGCGCGGTGCTGGCCACGCTGGCGGTAGCCGCTGGCGGCGGAACCGGCTTGCCTTCCAGTGCCGCCTGCGCGCGCTGCGCTTCAGCCTTGGCCCGGCGCTGGTCTTCTGCACGCGCGCTGGCAGCCAGCTCGGCGTCGGACATTTCAACTTCCTTGCCCGGCAGCAGGGTGTAGAAGTCGTACTGGGTGGCGGCCGGCTTTTCCGGTTCGGCCGGCTTCGGCGTGGCCGGCTGCGCGGCCGGCTGGGTGCCGACATCGCTGTCGGCATCAGCGACCGGGGCAGGCTGCGCGTTCGGGTTCGGCTGCGGACCGGCGCGCAGGAAGCCATCGCCTTCGCCCTTGAACAGGTTCGGCGCCGCCAGGAACACCACGGCCGCAATCGCCACGCCAGCGACCAGCCACACCCATCCGGGTGTGCCCTGGCTGCTGCTGTTGCGTCGTGCCTGGTTTTTGCCGCGTCGTGCTGCCATGTGTACTGCGTCTCCTGATGCTTACATTTTTTCCGGGGCGCTGACGCCCAGGAGTTCGAGGCCGTTGGCCAGCACCTGGCGCGCGGCGCAGGCCAGGGTCAGCTTGGCGTTGCGATCCGCAGCGTCTTCCACCAGCACCGGCGTCCCGTGATACCACGTGTGGAACGCGTGCGCCAATTCACGCAGGTACTGCGCCACCAGATGCGGTTCCAGCGCCACGCCGGCCGCCTCCACCACTTCCGGGTACCGCGAGATCTCGTTCATCAGCAGCAGCGAGGCGTCGTCGGCCAGGCGGCCGAGGTTGGCCAGGCCATTGCCCTGTTCGTACACCAGGCCCTTCTCCTGTGCCTGGCGCAGCAGGCTGCAGACCCGGGCGTGCGCGTACTGCACGTAGAACACCGGGTTGTCGTTGCTCTGCTGGCGGGCCAGGTCGATGTCGAAGGTCAGCTGCGAATCGGGCTTGCGCGCGATCAGGAACCAGCGGGTGGCATCGCGGCCGGCCTCCTCGATCAGGTCGCGCAGGGTGAAGTAGCTGCCGGCACGCTTGGACAGCTTCACTTCCTCGCCGCCACGCATGACGGTGACCATCTGGTGCAGCACGTACTCCGGCCAGCCCTGCGGGATGCCCACTTCCATCGCCTGCAGGCCGGCGCGCACGCGTGCCAGCGAACCATGGTGATCGGCGCCGAGCTCGGTGATCGCGCGCTCGTAGCCGCGCTGCCACTTGGACAGGTGGTAGGCCACGTCCGGCACGAAGTAGGTGAAGGTGCCGTCGGACTTGCGCATCACGCGGTCCTTGTCGTCACCGAAGTCGGTGCTGCGCAGCCACAGCGCGCCACCTTCTTCATAGGTATGACCCGACGCCTGCAGCTTGGCCACCGCTTCGGCCACCTTGCCATCGGCGTACAGCGAGCTTTCCAGGAAGTAGATGTCGAAGTCGACGCCGAACGCGGCCAGGTCCAGATTCTGCTCGTTGCGCAGGTAGGCCACGGCGAAGCGGCGGATCGCCTGCATGTCGTCCGGGTCCTTGGCACCGACCACGGTGCTGCCTTCCAGATCGACGCTGGCGCCGGCCATGTAGGCGCGGGCGACGTCGGCGATGTATTCACCGCGGTAGCCACCTTCCGGCCAGCCATCCTGGTCCGGCGCGATGCCCTTGATCCGCGCCTGGGTGGACAGCGCCAGGTTCTCGATCTGCACGCCGGCGTCGTTGTAGTAGAACTCACGCTTGGCGTTCCAGCCGTTGGCGTCGAGCACACGCGCCACGCAGTCGCCGATCGCCGCCGCGCGGCCATGGCCGACATGCAGCGGGCCGGTCGGGTTGGCCGACACGTACTCCACACCCACCGTGCGGCCATTGCCGGACAGGTTGCGGCCGTAGTCGTGGGCTTCCTTGATGACCGACGCGGCTTCACGCTGGTACGCGGCCGGCGCCAGGTGGAAATTGATGAAGCCGGGGCCGGCGATCTCGACCTTGCTGACGTCCTCGCTGCGCGGCAGTGCCTCGACCAGCGCCTGTGCCAGTGCGCGCGGATTGCTGCGCGCGGCCTTGGCCAGCAGCATCGCGGCATTGGTGGCGAAGTCGCCGTGGTCACGGGTCTTCGGGCGCTCGACCACGAAGTCCGGCGGCAGGGAGTCGGCGGGCAGGGTGCCATTGGCGCGCAAGGCTTCGATGCCTTGGCTGATCAGGGCGCGGAGGAGATTTTTCACGAGGCCTGCTGTGAGAATGAGCGGCGGAATCGCCCATTTTAGCGCAGATACCAGCGGCCACGCTGACCGGAACCTGCCGATGACGCCGCCCGGCTGCCCACGCAGGGCGGGCGCTCAGCCGAACAGGCGGGGCTGGGGCGGCGACAGCAGGCCTCGTTCAGCAAACGAAACGGGGCGGCCCTCACCGACCACGAAGTGGTCCAGCAGGCGCACGTCCACCATCGCCAGTGCCTGCTGCAGTTCGTCGGTGATGCGGGTATCGGCGCTGGAGGGTTCCGGGTCGCCGGAAGGGTGGTTGTGGCTGAGGATCACCGCCGCCGCGTTGTGCAGCAGGGCGCGCCGCACCACTTCGCGGGGGTAGACCGGTGCGGCGTTGATGGTGCCGTGGAACAGCTCCTCGCAGGCGATCAGGCGGTGCCGGTTGTCCAGGAACAGGGCCATGAAGATCTCCCGGGCCTGCCCGCGCAGGCGGTGCTGCAGATAGCGGCCGACCGCGGCCGGGTTGTTGCCGACCGCTTCGCCGTGTTCCAGCTCGGCAGCCAGGTAGCGGTGGGCCAGTTCCAGCCCGGCAGCCAGCGTACAGCTGCGCGCCGGGCCGAGCCCGGGCAGGCGGGCCAGGTCACGCGCGGGGCGGTCCAGCAGCACCCGCAACGGGCCGTGCGCCTGCAGCAGGTCGCGCGCGGTCTGCACGGCATCGCGGCCACCGAACCCGGAGCCGAGAAACAGGGCCAGCAGTTCGGCGTCGGAAAGTGCCGTGGGCCCGCGCGCGATCAGCTTCTCGCGGGGGCGTTCCTGTTCGGGCCAGTCATGGATGGGCATGCCTGCATCATCGCCAGCCTGCGTGACGGCTCCCATCGGTGCATACCGCAGCACCGGGTCGGACGATGCCTCACCCGCGTCGGGTCTGCAGATAGTCGAACAGTTCCTGGTTGTTCTGCAGGCCCAGCTTGCGCTTGGCTTCGGCCTTCTGCCGGCTGATGGTCTTCGGGCTGCGCCCGCAGCGTTCGGCGACGGCATTCACGCTGAGCCCGGTCGCCAGCAGATCCAGCACTTCCTGTTCCCGCGCCGACAGCGGCGACGGTTCGCGTGGAAACAGCAGGTCGCGCGCCTGCAGGTGGTGGCGCAGCTGCTGGGAGACGAAGACCTGCCCGGCCAGTGCGGCGTTCAGTGCCTGCGGCAGTTCGGCGAAATCGGCGCATTTGTCGACCAGCCCACTGATGCCCTCGCGCAGCAGTCCGTCCAGCAGCCCGGGATGGCGGGCGCCGGTCAGCACCACCACCGGCAGCCTGGGGTGACGCACGCGCAGCGCGTCGATCAGCTCTGGACCGTCCGGGCCGTCACCCGGCATCGACAGGTCGGTCAGCACCGCATCGCAGTCGTGGTGGTCCACCAGCTCCAGCAGCTGGGCGCCGTCACGTGCACTGCCGACGATGTCCATCAGGTGGGTCTGCAGCACGATACGGATGCCATGCAGGACCACGGGATGGTCGTCGGCAATGATGATGCGTGGATGCACGAGGCTCCTCGAAGGTCGAACAGGCCACGGCAGACGGCAGCCAATGCCTGATTCTGCAAAAGCGCAGACCCGTAGAGGTATAGGAAAGGTCCGAAACCGATGCCCGGCTGACCCAGGGTCAGGCGCAGCGCGCTCCATCTACTGATAGCTGTCCGCTATGTGCACCCTGCACCGGGACATTACCGACCATCGGGTAAGCTAGCGCCCTCGTTTGCACAGGAATTCCAGGTGGCTGACTCCCCCAACGCTTCCCCCGCGCAGGCCCGCGCGCTGGAAGGTCAGAAACTGCTGTTGTGCGTCGGAGGCGGGATCGCGGCCTACAAGGCCCTGGAACTGGTGCGGCGCCTGCGCGACGCCGGTGCCCAGGTGCAGGTGGCGATGACCGCCGGTGCCCAGCAGTTCGTCACTCCGCTCAGTTTCCAGGCCCTGTCCGGGCAGCCCACCCGCACCACGCTGTGGGACAGCGCCGCCGAACAGGCCATGGGCCACATCGAGCTGGCGCGCTGGGCCGACCGCATCGTGGTTGCCCCGGGAACCGCCGATCTGCTGGCCCGGCTGGCCCAGGGCCATGCCGATGACCTGGTCAGCACGCTGTGCCTGGCCAGTACCGCGCCGTTGACGATCTGCCCGGCGATGAACCATCGCATGTGGCTGCACCCGGCCACCCAGGCCAACATCGCCCTGCTGCGCCAGCGCGGCGCGCAGGTGATCGGCCCGGTCGACGGCCCGCTGGCCGAAGGCGAGTCCGGTCCGGGGCGTCTGGCCGAACCGGGCGACATCGTGGCCGCGCTGGCCGCCAATGGCAGCAGCGCCGCGGCCGTTGCCGCGCCGGAAACCCGCGCGCTGCAGGGCCTGCGCCTGCTGATCAGCGCCGGCCCGACCTATGAAGACATCGATCCGGTGCGCTATGTCGGCAACCGCAGCAGCGGCAAGATGGGCTTTGCCCTGGCCGCGGCCGCCGCCGCGATGGGCGCACAGGTGGTGCTGGTCAGCGGCCCGGTACAGCTGCCGACGCCGCTCGGCGTGCAGCGCGTCGACGTGCGCTCGGCTGCGCAGATGCGCGATGCCGTGCTGAAGTCGCTGCCGGCCGACATCTATATCGGTGCCGCTGCAGTGTCCGACTACACGCCGCGCCAGGTCGCGCCGCAGAAGCTGAAGAAGACCGCCGACAGCCAGTCGCTGGTGATCGAGCTGGTGCGCACGCCGGACATCCTTGCCGAGGTGGCTGCGCAGACGCAGTCGCTGAAGCTGGTGGTCGGCTTTGCCGCCGAAACCCACGACGTGGAGAAATACGCGCGTGGCAAGCTGGTCGACAAGCGCCTGGACCTGGTGATCGCCAACCAGGTCGGCATCAGCGGCGGCGGTTTCGAGAGCGACAACAATGCCGCCACGGCCTTCTGGCAGGACGGTGAACAGGTATTCCCGGCCACCTCCAAGCGTGAGCTGGCCGAACAACTGCTGGCGCTGATCGCGCGGAGACTCCAGGCATGACCCAGGCTTTCACTTCCCAACCGCTGCAGGTCAAGCTGCTCGATCCGCGCTTCGGCGACAGCTGGCCGCTGCCGGCCTACGCCACCGAAGCCAGCGCCGGCATGGACCTGCGCGCGGCGCTGGATACCGCGCTGACCCTGCAGCCGGGTGACACCGCGCTGGTGCCCAGCGGCCTGGCCATCCACATTGCCGACCCGAACCTGTGCGCGGTGATCCTGCCGCGCTCGGGGCTGGGCCATCGCCACGGCATCGTGCTCGGCAATGGCACCGGCCTGATCGACGCCGATTACCAGGGCCCGCTGCTGATCAGCGTCTGGAACCGTGGCCGCGAGGCCTTCACCATCGAGCCGGGCGATCGCATCGCGCAGCTGGTGATCGTGCCGATTGCCCGCGTCAACCTGCAGGTGGTGGATACTTTCACCGACAGCGTGCGGGGAACGGGTGGATTCGGCCATACCGGGGTGCGTTGACGGGGGACATCGATGAGCGGCATCGGGGAAGGACAGCGGGGACGGTCGTTGGGTCGCAGTGCACCACTACTGGGGGTGCTGCTGATCCTGCTGGCCGGCTGGTTCGGATGGAGCGCGGTGCAGCAATGGCGTCAGGAGGCCAACGGCCAGGCGCTGGAAGAAGCACGTGACCAGGCCGTGCAGGGCCTGCAGGACGCGGCCGCCGGCCAGCTGAAGCAGCTGCAGCAGCAGCTGAAGAACGAACGCGTGCAGCAGGCGTTGCAGGCCGGTGATGCCGCGGCAGCGGCGCTGGCCGTGCGCGAGAGCTGGACCGGCGTGGAGCAGGCTGACGTGCTGACTGCCGATCTGGCCAACGCCTACGCCGACCCGGCCGCCTTTGGCTATGCCCGATTGGCGCTGCTGGAAGCGGCATTGGCCGAAGGCAAGCCCAGCCTGCGCGTGGTCCGCGATGGCGGTGGCAATCGCCTGGGCCTGGCAGCGCCGGTTCAACTGGGCAGTCTCGGCCCGGCGGTGCTCTACGTGCGCCAGCCATTGCTGCGGCTGACCTCGCCGCTGGACCAGGTGAGTGCGCCATCGGCCGGTTTCCTTGGCCTGCGCCAGGGCGCGCATGACCTCGTCGCCCAGGGCGATGCCGGCCTGGCCGAAAGCGCCGAAGCATTGGCGCGGCCGATTTCGGGGACGCCGTTGCGGCTGGTGGCCGCGGTACCCAATGTCGAACCTGGTCCGCTGGGCCTGGGTTCGCTGGCCAGCGCCATCGTTGCGCTGCTGCTGGCGTTCATCGCCGTGCTGCTGGTGGTCGGTCGCGGCCGCCTGCCGAAGTCGCTGCCGCTGCCGCGTCGGGCGACCGTGGCGGAAGCCGATCATGGCCCGACCCTGAGCGAGAGCCTGCAGATGGCGCCGCCGCCGGTGGCCGAGGCCAGCACAACTGAAAGTGCACCGCCGCCCCCGCCACCGGTTCCGGTCGAGGAACTGGCGGCCGGTATCTTCCGCGCCTACGACATCCGCGGCGTGGTTGGCAGTGAACTGATGCCGAAAACGGCGGCGCTGATCGGCCAGGCCATCGGCACCGTGGCCCTGGAGCAGGGCCTGCGCGAGGTGGTGATCGGCCGCGACGGCCGCCTGTCCGGCCCGGAACTGGCCGCAGGGTTGGCCGAGGGCCTGAGGCGCGCCGGTTGTGCGGTGATCGACATCGGCCTGGCACCGACCCCGGTCGTGTACTACGCCGCCTTCCATCTGCGTACCGGCACCTGCGTGGCGGTCACCGGCAGCCATAACCCGCCCGAGTACAACGGTTTCAAGGTGGTCATCGGCGGCGAGACGTTGTCCGGTGATGCCATCACCGATCTGTACCAGCGCATCGTCGAAGGCCGCCTGGTACAGGCCGCCGAGCCGGGCGATTACCAGCAGCGCGATGTCAGTGCCGACTACATCCAGCGCATCGCCGACGACGTGCAGCTGGACCGCCCGTTGAAGGTCGTGGCCGATGCCGGCAACGGCGTGGCCGGCGCGCTCGCGCCGCAGCTGCTGGAAGCGATCGGTGCGGAAGTCATCCCGCTGTACTGCGATGTCGACGGTACCTTCCCCAACCATCATCCCGACCCCAGCGAGCCGGCCAACCTGGAAGACCTGGTGCAGACGGTGAAGCGCTTCGGTGCCGATCTCGGCGTCGCCTTCGATGGCGACGGTGACCGCCTGGGCGTGGTCACCGGCGAAGGAAAGATCATCTATGCCGACCGCCTGCTGATGCTGTTCGCCGCCGACGTGCTGATGCGCAATCCGGGCGCGATGGTGATCTACGACGTGAAGTGCACCGGCAAGCTGTCCGACCACGTGCTGCGCAATGGTGGCAGCCCGCTGATGTGGAAGACCGGGCATTCGCTGATGAAGGCGAAGATGCGCGAGACCGATGCCGAGCTGGCTGGCGAGATGAGCGGCCACTTCTTCTTCAAGGAGCGCTGGTTCGGTTTCGATGACGGCCTGTATGCGGCCGCGCGCCTGCTGGAGATCCTGGCCCAGCGCGAGGAGACTCCGGACGAGGTACTGGCAGAGCTGCCGGAGATGGTGGCCACGCCGGAGCTGAAGGTGCCGGTGGCCGAAGGCACGCCGCATGCGCTGGTGGCGATGCTGGTGGCGGCGGCGCAGTCGCCGGACAACCCATATGTGGGCGGTCGCCTGTCGACCATCGACGGCCTGCGCGTGGACTTCTCCGATGGCTGGGGCCTGGTGCGCGCCTCCAACACCACACCAGTGCTGGTGCTGCGCTTCGAGGGCAATGACGAGGCGGCGCTGGAACGCATCCAGGCGCTGTTCCGCAGCCAGCTGCAACCGGTGCTGGGCGACACCCCGCTGGGGTTCTGAGGTGGGGCCGGGCTGCGCCCGGCACCCGCCGAAGCAACGGCAGCAGCAACATCAACATCAACATCAACATCAACATCAAAAGCGAGCTATCCGCGAGATGGCGGGGCGGTGTCGGAGTGCGGGGACGCCGCAAGTACGTCCCTGTAGGCTTGG
>NZ_JAWJTG010000040.1:0-45030 GCF_032911605.1 Stenotrophomonas mexicanensis | reverse complement strand
TGGATGGCGCGACCGAGCCTCCATGGACGGATTCACGGCGTCCCCCGCAACCGGATCCACCCCGCCATCCCTCAGTAAACCCGCTGTTGCTCCGGCTCTTGCTGTAGCTCTGGCCTCTGCGGGTGCAGGGCGCCGCCCTGCCGAACTAAACTACCCGCCGTTGTCCCTGCAGGATTGCCCATGTTCGACACCTCGCCCCAGCTCGATTGCGCCGGCCGCATCCTGCGCCTCGACCGTGCCCGGGTCATGGGCATCGTCAACGTCACCCCGGACTCGTTCTCCGATGGCGGCGCGCACGACACCACCGATGCGGCCGTCGCTCACGGCCTGAAGCTGGTGGAGGAGGGCGCCGACCTGCTCGATATCGGCGGCGAATCCACCCGCCCGGGCGCCGCGCCGGTATCGGTCGAGGATGAGCTGCGCCGGGTGATTCCGGTGATCGAGCAACTGGCGGCCCGCACCCAGGTGCCGATCAGCATCGACACCTTCAAGCCGGAGGTGATGCGCGCGGCGGTGGACGCTGGCGCCGGCATGATCAACGACATCTTCGGCCTGCGTCAGGACGGGGCGTTGGACGCCGCCGCTGCAACCGGCGTGCCAGTGGTGCTGATGCACATGCAGGGCGAGCCGGGCCATATGCAGGCCGACCCGCACTACGACGACGTGGTTGCCGAGGTGCATGGCTTCCTGGTGCAGCGCCTGTTCGCCGCCGAGATGGCGGGCATCGCCAAGAAGAACCTGCTTGTCGATCTCGGCTTCGGCTTCGGCAAGACCACCGCGCACAACATGACCCTGCTGGCGCGCTCCGAGCGCTTCCTGGAATTGGGCGTGCCGGTGCTGGCCGGCCTGTCGCGCAAGCGCAGCCTGGGCGAACTGACCGGCCGCGACACGCCGTCCGAGCGGGTCGCGGCTTCGGTGGCCGCACACCTGATCGCGGTCCAGCGCGGTGCGCGCATCGTGCGCGTGCATGACGTGGCGGCCACCGTCGATGCGCTGAAGATCTGGCAGGCGGTGGAAGCCGTGCCGACGCCGCGTGCCGACGCCACGCCGACGATCCGCTGGCCGGACGAAGACTGATGGGCATCGACCGGCGGCCACTGGCGATCGCCGTGATGGGGCCGACCGCCAGTGGCAAGACCGCCACCGCGATCGCCCTGGCACAGCAGCTGGATGGCGAAATCGTCAGCGTCGATTCGGCGCTGGTGTACCGCCACCTGGATATCGGTTCGGCCAAGCCCGATGCGGCCGAGCGTGCGCAGGCGCCGCACCATCTGCTGGACCTGCGCGATCCCTGGCAGACCTACTCGGCAGCCGAATTCGCCGCCGATGCCGGCCGGGTCGTGGCCGACATCGTGGCACGCGGCAAGATGCCGATCCTGGCCGGTGGCACTGGCCTGTACTTCCGCGCCCTGTTGCAGGGCCTGTCGCCGATGCCCGAGGCCGATCCGGCGACGCGCGAAGCGCTCAGCGCCGAGGCGGCCGAGCGTGGCTGGGCGGCGCTGCACGCAGAGTTGGCCAAGGTCGATCCAGCAGCAGCGGCACGCATCCAAGCCACCGACCCGCAGCGCATCCAGCGGGCGCTGGAGGTCTATCGCCTGACCGGCACCCCCATCACTGAATGGCAGCGCCGGCCGGGCGTGGCGCCGTTGCCGGTGCGCACCCTCAAGCTGATCCTGGCGCCGCGTGACCGCGCGGTGCTGCACCAGCGCATCGAGGCGCGCTTCGACGCCATGCTGGCGCAGGGCTTCCTCGACGAGGTGCGGGCGTTGCGCGCGATGCCGGAAATGACTTCCGTGGAGGCGCCGCTGGACCTGCCGGCAGTGCGCGCGGTCGGCTATCGGCAGGCCTGGGAATACCTGGACGGGGAGGGCGATGCCGCCCGCTTCCGTGACAAGGCGATCTTCGCCACCCGCCAGCTGGCCAAGCGCCAGCTGACCTGGCTGCGCGGCGAGCTTGATGCGCGCTGGTTCGACCCCCATATCGACCACGAGCGCCTGGCCGGCGCGGTGTCGACCTTCGTCGCACGCTGAACCCCCGCCAGCCGTGTAACATCATCGGTCGGCGGGCGGCTCGGGGGCCGTGGCAACCGTCGGCAACCCAATAAGAACAATAATCAGGAGTGTGCAATGTCCAAGGGGCAATCGCTGCAGGATCCTTTCTTGAATGCACTGCGGCGCGAACGCGTGCCGGTTTCGGTGTACCTGGTGAACGGCATCAAGCTGCAGGGCACGATCGAGTCGTTCGACCAGTTCGTGGTCCTGCTGCGCAACACGGTCAGTCAGATGGTCTACAAGCACGCCATTTCCACGGTCGTTCCGGCACGCAACGTGAAGGTCGGTCCGGGCGGTGGTTACGTGCAGTCGGGTGAAGGTGGTCAGGCAGGTGATGAAGCAGACGAGTAATACCGGAGCGGTGAATGTTTGACCGCTCGAAGAAGGGTGAACACGCCCTGTTGATCCAGCCCCATTTCGGCAAGCTGGAAGACGATGTGCTTGAAGAGTTCGGTGATCTGGCCCGCTCGGCTGGGGCCAGCATCGCCGCGACGATCACCGCTCGCCTGGACCGTCCGAATCCGTCGACCCTGATCGGCAGCGGCAAGCTGGACGAGATCAAGGCCGCGGCCGATGCCAGCGGTGCCGACCTGATCCTGGTCAACCATGCGTTGAGCCCGGGCCAGGAGCGCAACCTGGAACGCTTCCTCGAGCGCCGGGTGATCGACCGTACCGGCCTGATCCTGGACATCTTCGCCCAGCGTGCGCACAGCCACGAAGGCAAGCTGCAGGTCGAGCTGGCGCAGCTGCGTCACCTGGCCACGCGGCTGGTGCGCGGCTGGACCCACCTGGAGCGCCAGCGCGGTGGTTCGATCGGCCTGCGTGGCCCGGGTGAAACCCAGCTGGAAACCGACCGCCGCCTGTTGCAGAAGCGGGTCGAGCAGCTGCAGAAGCGGCTGGAAAAGGTCGAGGTGCAGCGCACCCAGATGCGCCGTGCGCGCGTGCGCAGCGAGCTGCCGCGCGTGGCCCTGGTCGGCTACACCAACGCCGGCAAGTCGACCCTGTTCAATGCCATGACCGGCGCCGAGGCCTATGCCGCCGACCAGCTGTTTGCCACGCTGGACCCGACCGTGCGCCGCATCGCGGTGCCGGGCGGCAACGTGGTGCTGGCCGACACCGTCGGCTTTGTCCGCGATCTGCCGCATGACCTGGTCGCTGCCTTCCGCTCGACCCTGTCCGAGGCGCGCGAGGCCGATTTCCTGCTGCATGTGGTCGACGCCGCCGATCCGCACCGCGAGGAGCGCATCGCCCAGGTCGACGAGGTACTGACCGCGGTCGGTGCCGGTGACCTGCCGCAGTTGCTGGTGTTCAACAAGATCGACCGGATCGAGGGCGCTGACGTCCGCCACGATGGCCAGGACGGTATCCCGGATGAGTCGCGTCGCGAGCGGGTGTGGATTTCCGCGCGTGACGGGCAGGGCCTGGAGCTGCTGCAGGCGGTGCTGGGCAAGCGCCTGGGCCTGCAGCATGTTACCGGCGAACTGCGCCTGCCGCCGGATGCCGGCCGCCTGCGTGCGCGCCTGCACCAGCTGGAAGTGATCCGCAGCGAGCAGGCCGACGAAGACGGCTGGCTGCTGCAGGTCGACCTGCCGATTGCCGAAGCCGAAAAGCTGGCCGCCAGTGCCGACGGCGCGCCGATCCGGGCGCTGCTGCCGGAGAAACCGCCGGAGTGGTGAGGTAGCGGCCCATTGCCCGGTAGTGCCGGCCGTTGGCCGGCAGCGCAACCGTGCCGGAGGAGCGCGACATCCGCCTGTCATCTGCGGTACAACGTGCAGGTTCTTCACCCCACCGTCATGCCGATGTCCATTCCCACCGACGCTGAACTCAATGCCCAGTCCGCCGCGCTCGGGCAGCGCCTGCAGCAGGCTTCGCTGCAGCTGGTGACCGCTGAAAGCTGCAGTGGTGGCTGGATCGCCAAGTGCATGACTGACATCGCCGGTTCCTCGGCGTTCTTCGACTGCGGCATGGTGGTCTACAGTTACGAGGCCAAGCAGCGCCTGCTGGGCGTGCGTGCGCAGACCCTGGAGCAGTTCGGCGCGGTCAGCCGCGAAACCGTGCTGGAAATGGTGTCCGGTGCGCTGGTCAATTCCGGCGCCGGTATCGCCGTGGCGGTGACCGGCATCGCCGGTCCTGGTGGCGGCAGCCCGGACAAGCCTGTCGGCAGCGTCTGGATTGGCTGGAAGCGCCGCGGCGGCTACGCCCGTGCCGAGCTGTTCCAGTTCGACGGCGACCGCGAAGCCATCCGCCGGCAAACCGTGGCGGCGGCATTGCGCGGTATCGACGCCCAGCTGTGACATGCTGATCCGGTAATCGTCCGGAGCACGCATGATGTGGGAAACGCTGGGCACGGTCCGTGACCTGGGCCGACTGCAGGAAATCGCCGTCGTCCTGATCCGCTATGGCTTCGGCGATGTGGTGCGGCGCATCGGCCTGGCCAGCACGCTGGAGCGGGCAGGGCGCCTGCTGCACTGGAACGAGGAGCGGCAGGAACTGTTGCGGATGACCGCGCCGGTGCGCGTGCGCAGCGCGATGCAGGATCTCGGCCCGACCTTCGTTAAGCTCGGCCAGGTACTGGCGACGCGCGTCGACCTGCTGCCGCCGGAATGGATCGCCGAGCTCTCCGAACTGCAGAACGCGGTGCCGGCGCTGCCGTACGCGGATATCCGCGAGCAGCTCGAGGCCGACCTGGGTGCATCGCCTTCAGAAGTGTTCGCCTTCCTCGATGAAACCCCGATGGCCGCCGCTTCGCTGGCGCAGGCCCACCGCGCGCGCCTGCATGACGGTCGCGAGGTGGTGCTGAAGGTGCGTCGCCCCGGCATCCGCGATGTGGTCGAGGCCGACCTGCGGCTGCTGGCCCGCCTGGCGGAGATCGTCGAGGCGCGCCTGCCGGACCTGCGCCGCTATCGCCCGGCCGAGGTGGTGCAGCAGTTCACCGTGTCGCTGCGTCGCGAGCTGGATTTTGCCGCCGAATGCCGCAATGCCGAGCGCATCGCACGCAACTTCAAGGGCCGCGACGACATCCTGATTCCCGACGTGCACTGGCAGTGGACCTGCGAAAGCCTGAACGTGCAGGACTTCGTCGACGGCATTCCAGGGCGTGATCTGGCCGGCGTCGATGCGGCGGGGCTGGATCGGCGCGAACTGGCGCGGCGTGGTGCTGACATCGTGCTGAAGATGGTGCTGGAGGACGGCAGCTTCCACGCCGATCCGCATCCCGGCAACATCATCTACCTGCGTGACGGCCGCATCGGTGTGATCGATTTCGGCATGGTCGGTGCGCTGTCCGAAGTGCGTCGTTTCCAGGTTGCGCAGCTGCTGCACGGGCTGGTCGAGCAGGACCCGCAGGGCGTGGCCGACGTGCTGCTGGACTGGGCCGGCGGCGTGGAAGTGGACGAGAACCGGCTGCAACACGACATCAGCCAGTTCGTCGACCAGTACCGTGGCGTGCCGCTGAAGGACCTGCGCATCGGTCTGATGCTGGGCGACATCACCCAGCTGCTGCGCAGCTACAGCCTGACCCTGCCGGCCGACCTGGCGCTGATGATCAAGGCGTTCCTGACCCTGGAAGGCATGGGGCGGCAGCTGGACCCGGATTTCGACATGGCCAGTGCCGCGCGCCCGTTCCTGGAACGGGTGGTGCTGCAGCGCTATGCGCCCAAGGCCCTGCTCAAGCGCGGCCGCCGCAGCCTGCTGGGTCTGGTCGACTTCGCCGGTGAACTGCCACGCGACCTGCGCAAGCTGGTCCAGGCCGCCCGCCGTGGGCGCCTGCAGCTGAAGGTGGAAACCACGGCGCTGCAGGGCTTCGGCGAGCAGGTGAACCGTGCGGCGAACCGGCTGGTGATGGGCATCGTCACCGCCGCATTGATCATCGGCTCGTCGATCGTGATGCACAGCGTTGGCGGCGTCTCCAGCCGTTGGCTGCTGGCACTGGGCGTGTGCGGCTTCATCGGCGCCGGCTTCTGCGGCGTCTGGATCCTGTTCTCGATCTGGAGAAGCGGTAAACACACGTAGGCAGGTGCACGAAGTGCGCCTGTCGCGGTTCCACAGGAACCGCAGAATCGCGCAGCGATTCCTGTAGAGCCGAGCCATGCTCGGCTGCTCTTGCCCAGGTCAGCCCAGCCGTTCGCGCGATTGCCAAGCACGGCTCGGCACCACAGATGCCGCCGTGTCGCCCCCGGCACTTGCAGTCCCGCTCATTAGTAGTAATACTACTAACCATGGACCTGACCGACACCCAGCAGGCGATCCTGCAGTTGATCGCCGAGCGTATCGAGAGCGAAGGCGCGCCGCCGTCGCAGACTGAAATCGCACGTGCGTTCGGCTTCAAGGGCGTGCGCGCGGCCCAGTACCACCTGGAGGCCCTGGAGCAGGCCGGTGCGATCCGTCGCATCCCGGGCCAGGCCCGCGGCATCCGCCTGGTACAGGCGCCACCGGTCGAGAAGCTGGCCGAGCCGGGCCTGCCCGACAGCGTCCTGCGCCTGCCGGTATTGGGCCGTGTCGCAGCCGGCCTGCCGATCGGTGCCGATATCGGCTCGGACGACTTCGTGGTGCTGGACCGGGTGTTCTTCTCGCCGGCACCGGATTACCTGTTGAAGGTGCAGGGCGATTCGATGATCGACGAGGGCATCTTCGACGGTGACCTGATCGGTGTGCACCGCACCCGCGATGCTCATTCCGGACAGATCGTGGTGGCCCGAATCGATGACGAGATCACCGTCAAGCTGCTGAAGATCGCCAAGGATCGTATCCGCCTGCTGCCGCGCAATCCCGACTACAAGCCGATCGAGGTGCTGCCTGACCAGGACTTCTCGATTGAGGGCCTCTATTGCGGCCTGTTGCGACCCAACCGTTGACCCGTTCCATAGCGCATTACCCCGCGGTCTTTTGTGGCGATTCTCTGGTTCCACTGAGGTTGGTACGGATGTCCGATAATTCTTTTCAGAGCGCCGGGCAGAATCTCAGCCTGTGCGATACGTCCGACTTAAAGTGAACCCATGGCAAAGAAGACCCCCAAAGACAGCACCTCCAACGACACGACCTCTGCAAGGACCAATCCGATGGACGAGAACAAGAAGCGCGCCCTCGCTGCAGCTCTGGGCCAGATCGAAAAGCAGTTCGGCAAGGGCTCGGTGATGCGCATGGGCGACCGCGTGGTCGAGCCCGTCGAAGCCATCCCGACCGGTTCGCTGATGCTCGACATCGCGCTGGGCATTGGCGGTCTGCCGAAGGGCCGTGTCGTTGAAATCTACGGGCCGGAATCCTCGGGCAAGACCACGCTGACCCTGCAGGCCATCGCTGAATGCCAGAAGATGGGCGGCACCGCGGCCTTCATCGACGCCGAGCACGCGCTGGACCCGATCTACGCCGCCAAGCTGGGCGTGAACGTGGACGACCTGCTGCTGTCGCAGCCGGATACCGGCGAGCAGGCGCTGGAAATCGCCGACATGCTTGTCCGCTCGGGTTCGGTGGACATCCTGGTGATCGACTCGGTCGCCGCGCTGACCCCGAAGGCCGAAATCGAAGGCGAGATGGGCGACCAGCTGCCGGGCCTGCAGGCCCGCCTGATGAGCCAGGCGCTGCGCAAGCTGACCGGCAACATCAAGCGCTCCAACACCCTGGTGGTCTTCATCAACCAGCTGCGCATGAAGATCGGCGTGATGATGCCGGGCCAGAGCCCGGAAACCACCACCGGCGGCAACGCGCTGAAGTTCTACGCTTCGGTGCGCCTGGACATCCGCCGTATCGGCGCGATCAAGAAGGGCGACGAGATCATTGGCAACCAGACCAAGATCAAGGTCGTCAAGAACAAGCTGGCGCCTCCGTTCAAGCAGGTCATCACCGAGATCCTGTACGGCGAAGGCATCAGCCGCGAGGGCGAGCTGATCGACATGGGTGTGGATGCCAAGCTGGTCGAGAAGGCCGGCGCCTGGTACAGCTACGGTGAAGAGCGTATCGGCCAGGGCAAGGACAACGCCCGTGGCTACCTGCGCGACAACCCGACGGTCGCTGCCAAGCTTGAAGCCGAGCTGCGCGAGAAGTTCCAGCCGACCGAAGCCAGCCGTGAGGAAGGCGACGACGAAGGCGACGACGAATAAGGCTTGCTGTGGGGCAGGGCGGCGCCGTCAGTGACGTCGCCCTGTCCCGCAGGTTCGAATCGCCCAGGGATGGGCTGGGCGCCACGGATGGCGCCACCCTTGGAGCACCGATGTCCGACGCCGACGACATTCCCACCGGCCGCAAACGCCGGCCGCGCGAGCAGACGCCCGTGCAACGAGCGCTGGGCCTGCTGGTCCGCCGCGAGCACTCGCGCAAGGAGCTCACCCGCAAGCTGACCGCACGCGGCATCGAAGACGAAGCCGCGCAGGCGGCTGTGGCCAAGTTGACAGAGGCCGGCTGGCAGGACGACACCCGTTTCGCCGAGAACCTGGTGCGGATGCGCGCCAACACCGGTTATGGGCCGATCCATGTCCGCGCCGAGCTGGGCACTCACGGCCTGGACAGTGCCGCGATTGCCGCGGCGATGGACAGCTACGAAGGCGACTGGCAGGAAAATGCCCGTGATCTGGTCCGCCGACGCTTTGGCGAGGCCGGTCCGCAGGACCTGACGCAGCGGCGCAAGGCCGCCGATCTGCTGGCCCGACGGGGCTTCGACGGCGACAGCATCCGCCGTGCGACCCGCTACGACCCGGATGACTGAGACTGGCGGCGCCGGGCCTGATACCCTTTAGGTTTTCGGCGGTCTCTCGCGACCCTGGCCAACGCGGCCGGTGGTCCGGGCCCGCCGGCCCGCAGACTGCCAGCCCCCAATGAACGCATCCGCCAAATTCACGACTTCCCAGATCCGCAGCGACTTCCTTGAATTCTTCAAGGGCAAAGGCCACACCATCGTGCCGTCGGCGCCGCTGGTGCCGGGCAATGATCCGACCCTGCTGTTCACCAACTCCGGCATGGTGCAGTTCAAGGACGTGTTCCTTGGCGCGGAGAAGCGCAGCTACGTGCGCGCGGCCGACGTGCAGCGCTGCCTGCGCGCGGGCGGCAAACACAACGACCTCGACCAGGTCGGCTACACCGCACGCCACCACACCTTCTTCGAAATGCTGGGCAACTGGTCGTTCGGCGACTACTTCAAGAAGGATGCGATCGCCTGGGCCTGGGAGCTGCTGACCCAGGTCTGGAAGCTGCCGGCCGAGCGCCTGCTGGTCACCGTCTACCAGACCGACGACGAGGCCTACGCGCTGTGGCGCGACATGGTTGGCGTGCCGGAAGAGCGCATCGTGCGCATCGGCGACAACAAGGGCGCACCGTTCGCCTCGGACAACTTCTGGCAGATGGCCGACACCGGTCCGTGCGGCCCGTGCACCGAGATCTTCTACGACCACGGTGACCATATCGCCGGCGGCCCCCCGGGCTCCCCGGATGAGGACGGCGACCGCTTCATCGAAATCTGGAACCTGGTGTTCATGCAGTTCGACCGCCAGCCGGATGGCACCCTGGTGCCGCTGCCGGCGCCGTGCGTGGATACCGGCATGGGCCTGGAGCGCCTGGCGGCGATCCTGCAGCATGTGCACACCAACTACGAGATCGACCTGTTCCAGGCGCTGATCCGCAAGGCGTCCGAACTGACCGGTACCGCCGATCTGGAGAACAAGTCGCTGCGGGTGATCGCCGATCACATCCGTGCCTGCTCGTTCCTGATCGTCGACGGCGTGCTGCCGTCCAACGAAGGCCGCGGCTACGTGCTGCGCCGTATCATCCGCCGCGCCCTGCGCCACGGCTGGATGCTGGGTGTGCGCCAGCCGTTCTTCAGCAAGCTGGTGCCGACCCTGGTCGAGCAGATGGGCGAGGCCTATCCGGAACTGCCGGCGGCGGTCGATACCGTCACCCGTGCGCTGCAGGCCGAAGAAGAGCGTTTCGCTGAAACCCTCGACGCCGGCATGAAGATCTTCGAAGACGTTGCCGGCAAGGCCAGCAATGGCGTGATTCCCGGCGTTGACGCGTTCCGCCTGTACGACACCTATGGCTTCCCGCTCGACCTGACCCAGGACATCGCCCGCGAGCGCGACCTGACCGTCGACATCGCCGGCTTCGATGCGGCGATGGAGCAGCAGCGCGAAACCGCGCGCGCGGCCGGCAAGTTCGGCGGTGGCGTGACCCTGCCTGCCGAGCTGGTGGCGACCCTCAGCCCAACCGTGTTCCTGGGGTATGACCGCCTGCAGGCCGACGGCCTGACCGTGCTGGCGCTGCTCAAGGACGGTCGTCCGGTGCAGTCGGCCGATGCCGGTGATGCGGTCATCGTGATCACCCACCAGACCCCGTTCTACGCCGAATCCGGCGGCCAGGTCGGCGACACCGGCGTGCTCACCGGCAACGGCGTGCGCCTGGTGGTGGAAGACACCCAGAAGTTCGCCGGCCAGTTCCATGGCCACGTCGGCACCCTGTCCGAAGGCGGCCTGAAGGTCGGTGACGTGCTGTCCGGCCAGGTCGATGGCGAGCGCCGTGGCGCCACCATCCTCAACCACTCTGCCACCCACCTGCTGCACGCCGCCCTGCGCGAAGTGCTCGGCACCCACGTGCAGCAGAAGGGCTCGCTGGTCGCTCCGGACCGCCTGCGTTTCGACTTCTCGCACTTCCAGCCGATCAGCGCGGAAGAGCTGGCGGTGATCGAGCGCAAGGTCAACCAGCAGGTGCGTGCCAACAACGCCGCCGAAGTGCACAACATGGGCATGCAGGAAGCGCTGGACTTCGGCGCGATGGCCCTGTTCGGCGAGAAGTACGGCGAACACGTGCGCGTGCTGAAGATGGGTGACTACTCCACCGAGCTGTGCGGCGGTACCCACGTCAACCGCACCGGCGACATTGGCCTGTTCAAGATCACCTCCGAAGGCGGTGTCTCCGCTGGCGTGCGCCGTATCGAAGCGGTCACCGGCCAGGGCGCCCTGGACTACGTGGACGCCGAAGAGGCTCGCCTGGCCGAAGCCGCCGATCTGCTCGGCGGCAGCGCTGCCGACGTGGTCGAGAAGATCCGTGCCCTCGGCCAGCGCCAGAAGCAGCTGGAGCGCGAACTGGAAGCCGTGAAGGCCAAGGTTGCCGCCGGTGCCACGGCCGATCTGTCCGGCCAGGCGGTCGAGGTTGCCGGCGTGAAGGTGCTGGCTGCCCGCCTGGAGGGCTTCGATGCCAAGGCCCTGCGTGACGCCATGGACCGCCTGAAGCAGCAGCTGGGCGATGCGGTGATCGTGCTGGCCGGCGCCCAGGACGGCAAGGCCGCCCTGGTCGCGGGTGTGAACGGCAGCGCAATGGGCAAGGTCAAGGCCGGGGAACTGTTGTCCCATATCGCCGGTCAGATCGGGGGCAAGGGCGGCGGACGCCCGGACCTCGCCCAGGGTGGTGGCGAGGACGGGCCCGCCCTTGCCACTGCGCTGGCTGCAGTCGTCGAATGGGTCAGCCCCCGCCTGTGATGAACCTGGCCGTCCCCCTCCTTGTAGGAGCGGGACGGCTGACGGTACCATTGCGAATCTTTTCCCTTTGTCGTGGTAGCGCTTCTTGACGGAGCGTCAAGCCGGTGGGGGATACCCTTCCACACGGTTCCATGGAGACTTACAAAAATGTTGATCCTGACTCGCCGCGTCGGCGAAACCCTGATGATCGGAGACTCGGTGAGCGTCACCGTGCTTGGCGTCAAGGGTAACCAGGTGCGTATCGGCATCACCGCGCCGAAGGACGTCGCTGTGCATCGCGAAGAGATCTATCAGCGCATCCAGCGCGGTGACGAAGCCGGTGGCACCGGTAGCGAAAATTCTGCCGAATAACGCTTTACCTTCGCACTCGATTAACGTTATGATTCACGCCCCGCTGAGGTGCAACGCACCAGACGCGGAGAAAACCCCGGAGTGATGCCCGAGTGGCCGAAGGGGCTCCCCTGCTAAGGGAGTATAGGGTCAAAAGCTCTATCGAGGGTTCGAATCCCTCTCACTCCGCCAGATACAAAGAAGCGCCTGCAGATCCTCGATCTGCAGGCGTTTTTCTTTATCTGACACTCGAAAGTACAGCCGGCGTGGAGCTGACTATCCTGGCTGATCGGTGCTGATGGCAGGCGTTGGCATGGGCGCGGGCGTCGCCGCTGGTGCCGGAGCGGGCGCACCGGGCAGCTGTGGCGGTTCGAGATAGCGAGGTGGGGTTTCCCGCCACAGCAAGGCAAGCGTGCAGTCGTTGGCACGTTCCCTGCACATTCTTTCGGCCTTCCGCTGCGCGGCGTCCGCGGTCTTCTCACCCAGTGCAAAGCCCAACGCAATCGTGCCGGTCGCTATGGCCGAATAGCCTTCGCTGCTGGTGCTGGCGGACTGACCGCAATTGCGCGATCGCGCTGCGCAGTAGTGCAGCGACTGCTGCATCGCAGTGGTGAGGGAAGATTGGTTCATCGAATAGCCGTAGCGGCCATCCTTGTCGTAGGTGATCGCAGACGCAGCACTTGCGCCTGATGAAACGGACAACAACAGTGCCAGTGAAACCGCATGCTTCCAGTTCATCACGCTCTCCTTCTCTGCCGATGGTGAATCAACCGGGGAGCGTGGTGCAACCACGCAGGGGGTGCGATGGACGACGCCTGCAGGCCGTCTGCCTGCAGGCGTGTACCGATGCATCCGGTTGTCAGAGCTTCACCGTCACACCCACCTGGAAGCCACGCCCGGGCAACGGTGCGATGTACTTCAACGGCGAGTTGTGCGGCCGTGCTTCTTCATTGAGTAGATTGCTGCCGTTGACGAACACCTCCACGCCGGCGATGTAGCTGTTGCGTACCGGCAGTTCGCGGCTGACCTGCAGGTCGACCAGGTTGAACGCATCCAGCGGCACCTCCTCGCTGACGTTGCGGCCGAGGTACTTCTGCCTGTCGTAGTAGGTGCTGGACAGCTGCGCCTTCCAGCCCTCGCGCTGCCATTGCAGGTTGGCACCGTAGCGGTTGGTCGGCATGTTCGGCAGGTACTCGCCGTCATTGTGGGCACGCAGCGAATCGGGGCGGTCGGCCTTGTTCTTCACCAGGTCGGCGAAGGCGGACACATTCAACGTGCCGAAGCGGCCCAGGTCCAATGCCTGCGAAGCATCGATCTCGAAACCCTTCACCGTGGTGTCGGTCTGCTTCCAGTACTTCAGTGGCAGGCGGTTGGCGGTCTGCAGGCCGGAGTAGCCGAGGTAGAGGTAGTTCTCGTACCGCATCCGGTACGCGGTGGCGGACAGCTCGAAACCGCCGAGATGGAACAGGCCAGTCAGCTCCAGGTTCTTCGCGCGCTCCGGTTCCAGGTTCTGGTTGCCTTCTTCCTGTGTCATCACCGAATAGTGCGCGTTGCTGGCATACAGCTCGTTGATCTCCGGGGCGCGCTGTGAGGATGAGTAACGGATCTTGGCTGCGAACAAGGGGCCGAGCTCGACGTACGAGCCGAGGCTGTAGCTGTTGAGCCGGTAGTCGCGGTTCTGCAGTTTGGTGTTGGCGGCATTGCGCGCGGTCTTGAAGCGGCTGGGCTGCAGTGCGTGGTCGACGCGCTCGTGGCGCACGCCGGCATCGAAGGTGGCCCAGCCGAAGTCGAGCGTCTCCTTCAGGAACACCGCATTGCTGCGCGTGTCCACGTCCGGCAGGTAGCGCTGCGAGCCGCTGCCGGTGACATCACGCGACTGATGGCTGAAACCGAGCAGGCCGCTGAGAGGGCCGATGCGTTGATGGCTGAGCAGCAGCTCGGCCTGGGTGCTCTCGAAATCGTAGTCGTTGGCCTTGGTGGCGCCCAGCCGCTCGCCTGAGGTGTTGTCCAGCTTGGAAACACGGAGTTCCGCGCGCTCGAACCACGGCAGTGGATCACGCAGCAGGGCTTCCAGTGCGTAGCGCTGCTGCTTGATCACTACGCCCACCGGCAGGCCATCGGCATAGTTGGAACCGAACGACAGGTTCTGCATCGAGAAGCCTGGAACGCCGTACTCGCTGTCCTTGGCATCAATGCTGACACCCACGTAGCCACGGTCGAAGAACAGGGTCGAGCCGAAGGCCACCTGACTGTTGCGCGCATAGCTGTTGCCCAGTCGGCGATGGTAGTTGGGCGTCACATCGTTGTTGATCTGCTTCTGCACATACGACGGCGTGCCGGGCACGTAGGCCGGGTTGACCGGATTGATGTAGGTGCGGCGCTGCCAGACCGAGGTCGGATTGTTGGTGTAGAACGAGAAGTCACCATCGGCCCAGTCCGGGTTCTCGGTCATGAACTGGTCGATGTACGGCTGCGAGGCCTTGTTGTAGAGCTGCTGGACGCGCGCCTCTTTCTGGCAGGCGTCGGCCAGTGCCGAGTTGACGCCCCCGCCGGCCGGGAACAGCCCGGTGTTGCAGACGCTGGCCTTGCTGTTGCCGGGGATGTCGTAGTGCGAGATCCGCTGTCGGGATACCTGCAGGTTGGTGGAGACGTTGCGCTGGTTGTTGAAGTTCATGCGGAAGCCCTGCGCGTCGGCCGCGTTGAAGCCCTTGCGCAGGACCAGTTCCATCGACTGATCCTTGTCTTCCATGCTGCGCGAGATCAGGCCCGAGTCGATCTCCACGCTGCCGCCGATCGCATTGCCCCCATAGCGCACGGTGTCGGAGGACTTGTTGACGGTGACGCTGCGTACGAACAGCGGATCGAACGGGATGTTGATGTCACCGCTGATCGCGTTCATGCCCAGAATCGATTGGCCGTCCTGCAGGATCTGCACGCGGTTGCCGCTGAGGCTGCGGATGACCGGAGCGCCCGCGTTTGGCCCGAAGGCGCTGCTCTGCACACCGGAGACGTGTTCGAGCAGGCCGCCGAGGGTGCGGTTCTGCGCCTGCGGATTGTCGACGGTGACCCGGCTGTCGATGCGCGAGGGATGGGAGGCCTGGACCTGGAGGGTGGGGAGGGTGGGTTCGTCCGCGGCCTGGGCGGTGTGGACGGCGAACAGAATGGCTGCAGCAAGGAGATGGCGGCGCATGACACGATCCGTGAAGTTGATGTGAAATGTTATAATGTAACTCTTTGTAGCGACAAGGGCGGATTGGGCCTTGCCACCAGGGCTGGATATGAGAACGGTTCTCATATGAGAATGGCGGGTGATTTTTCACGGGCGCACCATGCACAGCCTCACCCTCGCCGACCTGGACCGCTTGGGCCGCAGCAGTGGTTTCCGCTATCGGCTGCCAGCACTCGCGTCCGCCGCCGATTCGGGCGCGCTGTGCGTGGTCGAGGGCAGGGTGGAACAGCGCTGCTTGCGCCCTGGCATCAGCCTGGCGCTGTCGGACGTGGTCGCGCATCAGCCGTTCGAGGCGACTTCGGAGGCACCCCCGCCGTTCGCTGCGATCGTGATGCTGGAAGGTCGTGCCGGAGCACGCCTGGAAGGGCAGGCTGTGATCGGCATGAACCGCGGCGCCGGCGCGATGGTGTTGGCCGATGCCACGCCGATGACTGCGATTCATCCGGCCGGTCAACGGATGCGCAGTCTGAATGTCTCGCTGGATGCACCGGCCGAGATGGATGATCCGGTGATCAGCGAACTGCTGTTGCAGGCGCATCGCCATGGTCGCCGGCGGCTGCACAGCTGGCAGGTACCCGCGCATCTTGAACATGCCGCCGAACAGTTGCTGTCGGGGACCTGGCAGGGCGCAATGCATGCGCTGCTGTGCGAGGGTGTGGGCCTGCAGATGCTGGCGATGGCGTTGGGTGCGCCTGCCCAGGAGGCATCGCCGGACCAGCGTGTTTCAGCACGTGATCGCCGCATGCTGCAACGGGTGATCGACTGCCTGCAGGCATCACCTGCGGCTGACCACAGCCTGGAGGATCTGGCGCGCCTGGCCTGCATGAGCCCGAGCAGCCTGCGGCTGAAGTTCCAGCAGGTGCACCGGTGTTCGGTGTTCGCCTGGCTGCGCGAGCGGCGCCTGCAGTTGGCCTGCGAGCAGCTGCGGCAGGGCTGCAGCGTGCAGCAGGCCGCACATTTCGTCGGCTACCGGCACGCCACCAATTTCGCGACCGCATTCCGCGCGCGCTACGGCATCGCGCCCAGCGAGCTTCGCTGAGTCCGGACCATCGTCGGCAGTGCGCATACGCCTGCTGCGTCCGCGCATACGTGCGCTCACGCTCAAATGACAATAATTCTCATCCAGCCTTTCCTTCCCGCTGGATCTCCCATGCCTGCCTGTTTCCGCCCGTGTGCCCTGGCTAGCGCCATCGGCACGACCCTGGCGCTGTTCAACGCTGCCCACGCCGCCGAACGCACTCCGTCCGTAACGCCTTCCCAGCTTCCAACCGTGCAGGTCACGGCCGACCTCGATGGCAGCACCGAAACGTCGCGTTCCTACACCACCGACTCGATGGGCACGGCGACCGGACTGTCGCTGACCTCGCGGCAGACCCCGCAATCAGTCAGCGTGGTCACCCGCCAGCAGATCGAGGACCGTGGCCTGCTCAGCACCGCCGATGCCTTGGCGACCGCACCTGGCATCTCGGTCACGCGCAGCGACGCCAACCGCTACTCGTTCTCCGCACGCGGCTTCGACATCGACAACTACCAGTTCGATGGCGTGGTGATGCCGGTGCTGTCGCCGTGGAATTTCGGCGAGAACAACCTGGACATGGTGGTGTACGACCGCATCGAGATCGTGCGCGGAGCCAACGGCCTGATGACCGGCGCCGGCAATCCCTCGGCGGCAGTGAACTACGTGCGTAAGCGCCCGCTGCGCGAGTTCGCTGCCAGTGGTGGCATCAGCCTCGGCAGCTGGGACGCACGGCGCGCCTGGGTGGATGTGTCCAGCCCGCTGAGCCGGGAAGGGCGTGTGCGTGGTCGCGTGGTCGCTGCGCAGGCAGAGGGCGACAGCTACACCGCTGGCCTGGACAGTACCGCAAAGACACTCTACGGCGTGGTCAGCGTGGACTTGGGCGAGGACACCGGGTTGATCGCCGGCATCTCCTACCAGAGCAACGACAACCGCGGCTTCGGCAGCGGCTTCGCGCTGTTCAACGCCGATGGCACGCGTACCCGCTTCGACCGCTCGGTATCAGCCACCGCGCCGTGGGCACGGATGAGCACCGATACCCGCAACGGCTTCTTCGATTTCAACCATCGTTTCAGCAACGACTGGCAGGCGCGCGTCTCCTACAGCCGATCGCATACCGACATGGAGATGAAGCATCTCTACCGGGGCGGCTATCCCGATCCGGTGACGGGGGCGATGCCCAATGGCAACAGCTTCACCCGCTACGACGGTCCGGTGCGACGCGAAGCGATCAGCGCCAGCCTGACCGGTCCGTTCCAGCTGTTCGGCCGCCAGCACATTGCGTCCATCGGCTGGTCGCGCTCACGCGATGAAATCGCGCTGGGGCAATACCGCGCGCTGGCGCCGCTGCCGCCGTTGGCCAGCTATCTGGACTGGCACGGGCCGGGCACGCCGGAGCCGACGTGGGCCAGCAGCAAGACCCAGGCCGATGACCTGGACAACCATCAGAGCGGTGCCTACGCGGTGGCGCGGCTGTCGCTGGCCGATCCGCTGCACGTGATCGTCGGTGGCCGCATGAGCAACTGGGAGACCGACCAGGTCTACTTTGGCACCAAGCGGAAGTACCGCTACCGCAACGAGTTCGTACCGTATGCCGGCGTGGTCTGGGATTTCAACGGCTACAGCAGCGTGTACGCCAGCTACACCGGCATCTTCAAGCCGCAGAACAACCGCAACGAATCCGGGCAGATCCTCGATCCGGTCAGTGGCCGCAGCTATGAGCTGGGCCTCAAGGGCAGCTGGCTGCAGGAGCGCTTGAATGCGTCGGCGGCGCTGTTCCGCACCCAGCAGGACAACCTGGCCGAAGCCACCGGCGGGCTGGTCGAAGGCAGCACACAAGCGGCCTATCGTGCGGTGAAGGGCGCAACCGTGGACGGCCTGGAGCTGGAACTGGCCGGCGAGCCGCTGCCGGGCTGGAGCCTGGGCACCAGCTTCACCACCTTCATCGCGCAGGATGCACAGGGACGGGCGATCAACACCGCCAAGCCGCGCAGCCTGTTCAAGCTGTTCACCACCTGGCGGCTGCCGGGTGCCTGGGACCGGCTGACGATCGGCGGTGGCGTTGACTGGCAGAACCGCATGTACCAGACCGCCACCGCGCCAGGGAATCGCCGTGTGCCGGTGGAGCAGCCCGGCTACGCGCTGGTGAACCTGATGGCGCGCTATCAGTTCAGTTCCAATGTGTCGGCCGCAGTCAACATCAACAACCTGTTCGACCGCCACTACTACTCGCAGATCGGCTTCTACAACCAGGGCTGGTACGGTGCACCGCGAAACGTGATGTTCACTGTGAAGATTGGCTATTAAGGCACGGCGTTGCCCTCCGTTCAGCGCCCTGCCTTGTGCGGGGCGCCGATGCTGTGCAGGATCCGGATGCTGCGCCCCACAGTGCTTCACGCAGCATCCTCTTCACGGGAACGGAGCAACGTATGAAGCTGTTGTCCGCTGTGTTGTTGTCTGCGCTTTCACTCCCCGCCGTTCCGGTGCTGGCAGTGGAGGCATCTCCTTCACCGCTGTTGGGGCGCTGGTCGCTGGATATCGCTACGTCTGCGTTGCCCGAGGCGCAGCGCCCGAAGCAGGTGGTGCTGGAGTTCAAGGACGCCGGTGCCGGGCGTTGGAGTTCACACGTGGACATCGTCCTGCACGACGGCAAGACCATGAAGTCCGACGGCACGCTGGCGCTGGACGGCACGCCGGGGCCTTTGTCCGGCACCTATGGCGCAGACAAGGCCAACCTGAAACTGCCAGCGCCGAACACCCTGGTGATGCAGCTGGTGGACCACGGCACGCCGGCCTCCACCCGTATCTATACCGTCGCGGCCGACCGCTCGACGATGACCGAGACCAAGGCGTTCTACGGCCACGACGGTACGCCGATCCTGCAGACCAATCTGTTCAAGCGAATGCCCTAGCGTTGCCGCCGGCACCACGCCCGTAGAACGGGCGTGGTGAATGCAGCAGCCTTACACCGCAGCCGGGTCGCGCTTGCCGGTGTCGATGCCGTACTTGTCGATGGCGTCCTGCATCCGCGCGCGCTCGATGCGGCCTTCGTCGGCCAGCGACTTCAAGGCGGCCAGCACGATGAAGTGGCGGTCCACTTCGAAGAACGTGCGCAGCGACTCACGCGTGTCGGAGCGCCCGAAGCCATCGGTGCCGAGCGCGGTGAAGCGGCGGTCGTTGATGAAGGGGCGGATCTGGTCGCCGACGATCTTCATGTAGTCGGTGGCCACCACCACCGGGCCTTCATGGCCCTGCAGGCACTGCTGCAGGTAGGGCACGCGGGGCTCCTCGGCCGGATGCAGCAGGTTCCAGCGCTCGGCGGCCAGGCTATCGCGGCGCAGTTCGGTCAGGCTGGTCGCGCTCCACACATCGCTGGCGATGCCGAAGTCCTGCTGCAGCAGTTCTGCCGCGGCTTCCACTTCGCGCAGGATCGAACCGCTGCCCATCAGCTGCACGCGTGGCTGCGAGTCGCTGTCGGCGGCCGCCGGGTGCAGCAGGTACAGGCCCTTCAGGATGCCGGCCTCGGCGCCCTCGGGCAGCGCCGGCTGCGGATAGCTCTCGTTGAGTACGGTGATGTAGTAGTAGATGTCTTCCTGCTCGACGTACATGCGGCGCAGGCCGTCGTGGATGATCACCGCCAGCTCGTAGTTGTAGGTCGGGTCGTAGGATACGCAGCTCGGGATGACCGACGACAGCACGTGGCTGTGGCCGTCGTCATGCTGCAGGCCTTCGCCCATCAGCGTGGTACGGCCGGAGGTGGCGCCGAGCAGGAAGCCGCGGGTGCGCGCATCGGCGGCGGCCCAGGCCAGGTCACCGACGCGCTGCAGGCCGAACATCGAGTAGAAGATGTAGAACGGGATCGTCGCCAGGCCGTGGTTGCTGTAGGCGGTGCCGGCGGCGATCCACGAGCAGATCGCGCCGGATTCGTTGATGCCTTCCTGCAGGATCTGGCCGTCCTTGGCTTCCTTGTAGTAGCTCAGCTGGCCGGCATCCTGCGGGGTATACAGCTGGCCCAGGTAGGAGTGGATGCCGATCTGGCGGAACAGGCCTTCCATGCCGAAGGTGCGCGATTCATCGGGCACGATCGGAATCACCAGCTTGCCCAGTTCCGGGTCCTTCAGCAGGCTGGTGAGAATGCGCACGAAGCCCATGGTGGTGGACTGTCCGCGATCGCCGCTGCCCTGCAGCTGGGTATTGAAGATCGACAGCGGCGGCAGCGGCAGCGGATCGACCTTGGCCAGGCGCGCTGGTAGTTGCCCGCCCTGGATGCGGCGGCGCTCGGCGAAGTAGGCCGCCTCGGCGCTGCCCGGTTCCGGGCGCAGGTACGGCATGTCCTCCAGCTGGTCGTCGCTGACCGGCAGGTTGAAGCGGTCACGGAAGGCGCGCACCGCGTCGGCGCTCATCTTCTTCAGCTGGTGGTTGATGTTCTGGCCTTCACCGGCTTCACCCATGCCGAAACCCTTGACCGTCTTGGCCAGGATCACGGTGGGCCGGCCGCTGGTGTTCACTGCCTGCTGATAGGCAGCGAACACCTTCTGCGGATCATGGCCACCACGCGCCAGCGCCCAGATGTCGTCGTCGCTCATGTGCGCGACCAGTTCCAGCAGTTCGGGGTAACGGCCGAAGAAGTGCTCGCGCACGTAGGCACCGTTCTGCGACTTGAAGGTCTGGTAGTCGCCGTCCACGCATTCCATCATGCGCTGGCGCAGCAGGCCGCTGTGGTCGCGGGCCAGCAGGTCGTCCCAGCCGCTGCCCCAGATCAGCTTGATCACGTTCCAGCCGGCCGCGCGGAAGGTGCCTTCCAGTTCCTGGATGACCTTGGCGTTGCCGCGCACCGGACCGTCCAGGCGCTGCAGGTTGCAGTTGACCACGAACACGATGTTGTCCAGCCGCTCGCGGCCGGCCAGCGAGATCGCCGCCAGCGACTCGGGCTGGTCCATCTCGCCGTCGCCGAGGAAGGCCCAGACCTTGCGGCCCTGGTGTTCTTTCAGGCCGCGGTATTCCAGGTAACGCATGTAGCGCGCCTGGTAGGCGGCGGTCAGCGGGCCCAGCCCCATCGACACGGTGGGGAACTGCCAGAACTCCGGCATCAATCGCGGGTGTGGATACGAGGACAGGCCTTCGCGCCCGGCTTCACGGCGGAAGTTGTCCATGCGCGCCGGATCGATGCGGCCTTCCACGTACGCGCGGCCATAGATGCCCGGCGCGGAGTGGCCCTGGATGTAGATCATGTCGCCGTCGAAGGTGTCGGTACGGCCACGGAAGAAATGATCGAAGCCCACGTCGTACAGTACTGCCGCCGACTGGTAGGTGGCGATGTGGCCACCGACGTTGGAATGCTTGCCGGCACGCAGCACCATCACCATCGCGTTCCAGCGGATCATCGCGTTCAGGCGGCGCTCGATCGCCAGATCACCCGGGTAGGCCGGCTGGCGCTCGGGCGGGATGGTGTTGACGTAGGCGGTCCAGGCACGGGTATGCAGGTCGCCGTGCTGCTGTGCATCCAGCTCGCTGAGCTGGTCGATCAGGTAGTGCGCGCGCGGCCGGCCACCGGTCTGCATCACCGCTTCCAGTGATTCACGCCACTCGCGGGTTTCCAGCGGATCGGTATCGAAGGGAATGAGCGCTTGGTTCATGACTGTCTCCAGAGGGTGCCGGTCGGACTTCTGCCTGGGCGACAACACCGGCAGGGCGCACAGCACTGGAGCGGGGTCGCAACGGCGGGGCCGTGACGCGAAGGGCGACCGTGGCGGCCGCCGAGAAGACAAGCGTAGGCCTGGCCCCCCGGCTTCGATAGGCGGGCAGGGCTTGGGTCTCTGGCAAGCAAGGGTTGGCACGTGGCGCCGTATCATGGGCGGGCGCGCCGGGTGCGGCCGCTGATCAGGCCGGGGACAGGCCCGGGAAGAACATCGGGATGACCGCCACACCAACCCCCAGCAGGCACCAGGCCACGATCGGCAGCCAGCCTGAGAGCTGCTGGCAGCGTTCCGGCAAGCGGCGTCCTCCGATCCACAGCAGCAGGGTGAGCAGGCCCAGCGCGTAGGCGAGGGCGACGACCACCGGATGCACGTGGACGACACGGCTGGGCGGCCACATCTGCTGCTGGTAGGCGGTGGTGTGGGCGACCAGCAGCAGGAACAGCAGGCTGCTGAGGGTGTTGATGGCGGTGCGGGCGTTCATTGCGGGGCACTCCTTGTGCCGGCTGCCGGAAACTGCAGAGGCGGCATTCTAGCGGCTGCCTGCCGGCAGTTGAAACGCCACTGTCATCGATGGCCGTCATCCTGCGGGGCTTTCCAGCCTTGGGGTGGTTGGCCGGCCGTGAACAGCGTGAGGATCTGGGAGAAGAGCTATGCGCTGCGGCGGCGGCTGCTGCGCGGCTTCTTCCTGCGCCGGGGTTCTGCCAGCGAAGATGCCGAGGATCTGGCGCAGGAGGTTTACCTGCGGCTGCTGCGCAGCACCGGTGAGCATGCCGACGCGGTCGAGAACCCGGAAGCCTACCTGTTCACCGTGGCCGCCAATCTTGCACGGGAGCACGCGCGCGCGCGTTCGTCGCTGCCGCCGCTGGAGGACGTCGACCTCCTGGCCGAAGTGTTGAAGAGCGAAGAAGACATCGAAGGCGAATTCGAGCGCGCGCAGCGCTGGAGCGATATCCGCAGCACCATCGCACGGCTGCCGGCGACCACGCGGCGGGTGATGGAGCTGCATTATCGCGACGGGCTGGACTGCCCGGCAATCAGCCAGCAGCTGCAGGTCTCGGTGCACATGGTGCGCAAGCATATCGGCAAGGGGCTGGACGCCTGCAGGAAGGCGCTGGGCGCCAGGGAGCTCACATGAAACGGAATCCATCGGGTGCGGCCGACGACGTGATCGCCAGCGAGGCCATGGACTGGTTCCAGCGCAATCGCGAGGGCGTGCTGGGCGAAGCCGAGCGGGTTGCGTTGCTGGACTGGATGAAGCGCTCGCCGGAGCATGTGCGCGCCTATATGCACGCGCTCGCACTGCACCGGCAGGTTGGTGAGGCGCTGCAATCGGCATTGGCTGAAGAGGCCTCGGTGCCGCCACAGCAGGCCGCTGCCAAGGTCGTGCCGCTGTTCGGACACGCACAGGCCCCGCTGCGCAGTACGCCGCACAGCCGTCGCACGCGTTGGTGGGTGGCGGCTGCCGCAGCCTGTATCGCCCTGCTCGGCGTGGGCCTGGTACCGCAGCTGATGCCCACCGAGCAGCTTTACAGCGCCGGACATGGAGAAATTCGCGACCTGGTGCTGCCCGACCAGACCCAGGTGCGGCTCAACGCGGACAGCCGCCTGCGGGTGCGCATGGGCGGGTTCAGCCGCAGGGTGGAGTTGCTGCAGGGCGAGGCCACGTTCGACATCGCCCTGGACCGACGGCCGTTCGAGGTGCAGGTGAACGGATTGCAGATCCGCGATATCGGCACGGTGTTCGACGTGTCGCGACGGCTGCAGGGCACCCGCATCGGTGTGGTTTCCGGCGAGGTGGAAGTGTGGAGCCACGGTGCGGATGCGCGGCGTCTTGCACAACTGGGTAAAGGCCAGGTGGTGCAGGTCGACGCGCGCAGCCATGCGGTCGAGTCGTTGGATGTGCCGTTGTCGATGCTGCTGGACTGGCAGCAACGCAAGGTCTCTTTCCTGGACGAGCGGCTGGATGAGGTGGCCGCCGCCTTCAATCGCCACAACC
This sequence comes from Stenotrophomonas mexicanensis, assembly GCF_032911605.1. Classification (NCBI taxonomy): domain Bacteria; kingdom Pseudomonadati; phylum Pseudomonadota; class Gammaproteobacteria; order Lysobacterales; family Lysobacteraceae; genus Stenotrophomonas; species Stenotrophomonas mexicanensis. The sequence continues at coordinate 21,255 of NZ_JAWJTG010000040.1, read as the reverse complement.
AGGTGCAGGTTCGGGTGTTGGATGAAGGTGCGGCGTCGGCGCGCTTGTCCGGCAGCCTGGACGCGCATCGTATCGGTGCGCTGCAGGCCTTCCTCGAGCGCGACCCGCGCTTCGTGGTGCGGCGAGAAGGCGACACCGTGCGGGTTGGCAGGCGCTGAGGTCGACATGGCCGTGGGTTGTCAGAAAAAATTCATCAAATCCGCGTTCTCCACTTCGGTGGATGCGGGCTCTTACTTGGGAGAAGCCGCTGCCGAGTCACGCAGCGGCACCTGCTGCCTTCTCTCTTCCAAGGACCCGTGATGCGCAACACGCTCTACCTGTCGATCATCCTCGCCCTGTCTCCCTGCAGCGTGCCGCTGGCGGCTGCGGCCACTGCCGATGGCCTCGAGGCCCGCGTTTCGGCGCCGATCGCGGCGCAGCCGCTGGCGCGCGCGCTGGAGCAGTTGTCGCGCAGTTCCGGCGTGCAGTTCCTGTATTCGGGCAGTGGTGAAGTGCACATGGCCGGGGCGGTGCCGCGCGGTGCCACCGTCAAGCAGGCGCTGGACGCGCTGCTGGCAGGGACCGGCCTGGGCTACACCGTGGTGGATGGCAACGTCATCGCCATTGATCCTGCGCCGGCACACAACGAACCGAAGCCGGCCGCGCCGAAGCCGCGCGAGGCCGAAGCGGTGGTGGCGCCGACCCTGGGCACGGTGAAGGTGATTGCTGCGCATGAGGTGATCGACCAGAAGAAGACCTCGCCGGTGATCAAGGATTCGGTGGTCTACGACGAGATGGACAGCTACGGCGACGAGACCCTGGCCGAGAGCCTGATGGCCGCGCCGGGCCTGAGTGCCGTGGAGGATGCCGGTGAGCCCCGTTACGTGACGGTGCGTGGCGTGCAGGCCAACCTCAACTACACCACCATCGATGGCATCGCGATTGCCAGCGTGGGTGGCAGTGGCTCGGGTGAGCGCATGAACAACCTGCAGCTGATTCCCAGCGACATCGGCACCCGCACCGACATCTACAAGAGCTTCAGCGCAGAGCAGGCGCCGGATGCGATCGGCGGCGTGATCGACATCATCAGCCGCAGTGCCTTCGACCGGTCCGGCAAGTACGTGTTCGCCGATGTGGCTGGTATCTACTCCACGGCCGAGACCAATGTCGAGCGCAGTGCCGGTGGCAACCACGAGACCCTGGGGCATTTCGGCAAGAGCGCCAAGATGGTGTTCTCCAACCAGTTCGGTGCCGACCAGGAATTCGGCCTTGTTGCGGTAGCGCGCTATGAGCAGCGTTCGCGCAACAGCGTCAAGCGCTGGGTGGAGTCGAACTACTACTACAACGACGCCGGCAAGTACCTCACCGACGGCACCACCGGGCCGGACGAGGCCAAGGGCTGGAACGGACTGCGTGCGCCGGGCAACTTCAGCACCGGCACCTACACCAACTTCATCACCAACTTCGGTGGCTCGGCCAAGCTGGAATGGAAGCCATCGGACGATCCTTTCTACGCATCGTTGCTGCTGTACTCGTACCGGTTCTACGAGAACTCGACGATGAACAAGACCGATCTGTACGGCAACGCCAAGTTTCCGATCCGCAACCAGACCGAAGACAGTGGCACCACCCAGATCAACAGCATCTACATCAAGAACCGCCACGACCGCTGGGACCGCAGCAACCGTGGCGCCATCGCCAGCTTCAACTGGGATATCGGTGATCGCTCGCGGCTGACCCTGCGCGGTGGCCACACCGAAGAGACCTTCCACAACAATCAGGTCTACTGGGGTGTGCGCGCCTACCCAAGCAATCTGTTCGTCGACTACGAGAACGACAGCCACGGCTTCCCGAACGCAGTGGCGGTTTCCGATTCCAGCCTGCTGACCAGCTCGGCGTTCAAGCTCAACCCGGCACAGGCCTATGTCTCGCCGCGCGACGCCAAGGAGAGCATCGACAACCTGCGTGCCGACTTCAGCTACAACATCGACGCCGATGCGCGTGGCTTCGGCCTGGCCGCCGGCGCCGAGTACCGCCATCTGAAGATCTGGCAGGACATCGACTTCGACTACTTCAAGAGCAGTGCCACGCTCAACGATTACCTGTATCCGGGTTCGACGCTGCTGGGCAGCGTGCCGGGCTTCCCGCTGATCGACAACCGCAAGTGGAACGAGGAACTGCTGCCGAAACTGGGCAACAACAATGCGGCGTATCCAAATGCCAACTTCACCAGCGACTACAAGTACGTGGAGGACATCACCAATGCCTACGTGTCCGCACACTACGCCTGGGACCGACTGCTGCTGATCGGCGGCCTGCGCTACGACCACACCCGCTTCGATGCGTACAGCCCATTCAGCGATGATGGCGGCACTACGTATACCTCTGCCTTCCGCAATACGAGCGGTGGCTACAACAACCTGCTGCCTTCATTGAATGCGACGTTCAAGTTGAGCGAGGACCAGCGCCTGCGCTTCTCCGCCAGCCGCACGCTGGGCCGGCCGACACCCAGCAACATCGCCCAGGCCACCAGCACCAGCTGTGGTGATGACGAGGAGGGCAGGGGCTTCTGCACCATCAAGCAGGGCAACGCCAACCTGCAGCCGCGCCGTTCCACCAACATCGACCTGGCGTGGGACCTGTACTTCAACGGCAACAACGGCTTGGTCTCGGTGGCACTGTTCGACAAAGTGATCAAGGACGACATCTACACCCTGACCACCTTCGAGAATGTGGGTGATTCCCGCTACCGGGTCACCCAGCCGATGAACACCGATGAGTCCAGGCTGCACGGCGTCGAGTTCGCGGTGGCCAACCGCAACCTGCAGTGGGGCCGCCAGCGCTTCGACATGTACTTCAACGCAACGCGGCTGGAAGGCCAGACCAACTACCGCATCAGTGATGGCACCGAACGCCGCCTGGACCGCCTGCTGTACCAGCCGGACTGGTCGCTCAATGGGTCGGTGATCTGGCGCATGCCGTGGAAGAGCGCACAGCTGCGCCTGTCCGGTACCTACCGCAGCCGGATGCTGGTCGACTTCGGCGATACCCAGTGGCTGGATTCGTACTACGACCCGTACATGACCTTCAACATGGGCTTCAGCCACAAGGTCAGCAGGCACGTGACGCTGAAGTACGAGGCCAAGAACCTGTTCAACACGCAGCCGACCTACAGCACCGGCCCGAACGGGCGCTTCCGTACCGAGATCGACGACTACGGCCGCTTCTTCTATTTCCACATCATCTACAACTGAGGGCGCAGCCGTGGATACGATCAATCGCAGGCGATTCCTGGCCCTGGCCGGCCTGTCTGCTGCCGGCGCGTGGATGGGCACGGCGCACGCGCTGGCCGCACAGACCGATGCCGCCGCGCTGAACCCGCGCAACCTGCTGGCGTCGCCGCGGTTCGCCAGCACGCCGTTCACCCTGGGCGTGGCCTCGGGTGATCCTTCGGCCGATGGCATGGTGCTGTGGACACGGCTGGCGACCGAGCCGCTGGTGTTCGGCGGTGGCATGCCGACCCGGCCGATGGTGGTCGAATGGCAGCTGGCCGCGGACGAGGGCATGCGCAAGGTGGTACGCCAGGGTTCGGCGATGGCGCATCCCGAACTCGGCCACGCCGTGCACGTGGAGCTGGGTGGGTTGGCGCCCGCACGGCCTTACTGGTACCGCTTCACCGTAGGCGGCCACGCCAGTGCGGTCGGTTGCACCCGCACGCTGCCCGCAGCCACGGCCGCAGTGGATCGCGTGCGGTTTGCGGTGGCCGGTTGCCAGCACTACGAAGAAGGCCACTACACCGCGTGGCGGCGCATTGCCGAGGAACCGCTGGATTTCGTCTTCCACTACGGTGATTACATCTACGAAGGCGAAAGCCAGCCGGGCCTGCGGAAAGTGAACGGCCAGCCGTTCACCAACCTGCGCAATCATGTCGGGCCGCAGACCTACACGCTGGACGACTACCGTCGCCGCTACGCCCAGTACAAGAGCGATGCCGACCTGCAGGCCGCGCATGCATCGGCGCCGTGGTTCGTCACCTTCGATGACCATGAAGTGGACAACAACTGGGCCGGCGCCGAAGACCAGGACGATACGCCCAGCGAAGTGTTCCTGCTGCGCCGCGCACAGGCGTTCCAGGCCTACTACGAGAACATGCCACTGCGCCGTTCGGCATTCCCGCGCGATGGCCATATGCAGATGTACCGGCGCGCACGCTATGGCACGCTGATGGACCTGCACCTGCTCGACACACGCCAGTACCGCAGCAAGCAGGTAAACATTGCGCTGCGCGGGGAGGTGGAATCGCCGGAGCGCAGCATTGTGGGTGCGAAGCAGGAGCGCTGGCTGTTCGACGGCCTGGCCGATGCCGCGCCGCGCTGGCACACCATCGCCCACCAGGTGGCACTGGGCAACTACATGCGCGAGAAGGACGGGATGGTGCAGTCGTCCGACGACCAATGGTCGGGCTATCTGGACAGCCGCCGGCGCCTGCTCGATCACATCCAGAAGGTCGGATTCGGCAACGTGGTGACGGCGTGTGGCGACGCGCACCGGCATTACGCCAGCGACCTGGTGCAGGACCATCGTGATTCAGGCGTGGTCTCCAGTGAGTTCCTTGCCACTTCGATTACTTCCGGCGCTGATGGCCAGGGTGTGGATGCATATGCCGAGAACCAGCTGCGGCACAGCCCTTATCTGAGGGCGACCACCGACAAGCGTGGCTATGTGCTGTGCGATGTCACCCGTGATGCGTGGATCGGCGACATGAAGACGCTGGATACCGTGATGCAGCCGAATGGCGCGCAGCAGAGCTGGAAGCGCTACGCGGTCGAGCACGGTCGGCCGGGGCTGCAGGAGGCCTGATCGGGCCACCGGCTTGTAGAGTCGAGCCATGCTCGACTGCTTTTCCAGGCAATGATCGAACAGCGATCGAAAAGCAGTCGAGCATGGCTCGACTCTACAAGGGTGGAGCGGCTCAATCGTGCTCGAACCGCAGTGGTTCGCTGCCCATCGCCGGGTCACTGGTGCCAGGACGCCCATCCTCGGCACGGCCCGCCAGGCGCAGCACACTCTCACCTGCGCTGACCTGCAGGTCATACCAGCCGGCGGTAGGCGTTGCATCCCACGCCAACGAAGTTTCTGCATGCGCGGGCAGTGCCAGCGTCTGCTCGGGCATGTGCCCGGCATAGGCACCGGCATGCACGCGCACTTGCTGTGCACTTTCACCCAGATTGCGCAGGTGCAGCCGCAGATGGCCGTCGGCGCGCTCGACCGACGCCTGCACGATGGGCCCTTTGGCAGCACCCTGGAAGTGACGGTGGAAGCCGTTCGGGCCAAGCAGCCACAGGTCGTAACGCCCCTGTGCATCCAGCGCCCAGCGTTCGCGCAGCGGCGTGCCCGGTACCAGCGTATAGCGGCGTGGCACCGCACCCAGCCGCAGTCGGTCGTACACATGCAGGACCGCCGCTGCACCTTCGCAGGACAACGTCAGATCCAGGCCCGATGCGTCGATCGCAGCAATCGATGCCTGCGGCCGATAGGGCAGGGCACGCGCCGGACGTACGCCACGTTCCTGTTGCGCCGGTTCCAGCCCCTCCGGCAACGCTGGCACGGTGCGTCCTGGCAGGGCGGCGGCACGTGCGGCCGCCGCGCTCACGTCGGGCAGGCCGCGTACGAACGGACGGGTATCGCGCTGGGCGAAGTCGAAGGCGTTGCTCAGGTCTCCGCAGACCGCACGGCGCCAGGGTGAGATATCCGGTGCGGCCACGCCGAAGCGGCGTTCGATCAGCCGTATGACCGAGGTGTGGTCGTACACCTGCGAATCGACCCAGCCACCGCGGCTCCAGGGCGAGATCACGTACAGCGGCACGCGCGGACCCAGCCCATAGGGGCGGCCGCGCAGCTCGGCGGCGTCGTACTTCTCGTCGCCCGGTGCCGGATGGCGGTGGTACTCGCCTTCGGTACTGACCGAAGACATACCCGCCCAGCCACCGTTTATCGGTGAAGGCGGTGCCGGTGGCGGCATGTGGTCGAAGAAGCCGTCGTTCTCGTCGAACATCAGCAGCAGGGCGGTGCGGCTCCACACCTCCGGATCGGCGGTCAGTGCATCCAGCACGCGTGCGGTATAGGCCGCGCCCTGGGCCGGGCTGGAGGGGCCGGGATGCTCGCTGCCGGCCGCGTCGGCGATGATGAAGCTGACCTGCGGCAGACGCCCATCGACCACGTCCTGGCGCAGCTGCGCCAGGCCACGCGTGCTGACCCCGCGTGCTCGCAGCTGCGGGTCATGCCCCGGCGCAGCGCGGTAGGCCTGGCGGAAAGCCTCGAAGCCGGCCAGCGGGTTATCGGTGAAGTTGTCGGCCATGTCCTGGTAGATCTGCCAGGAGACGCCCGCCTTCTGCAGGCGTTCGACATAGCTGGTCCAGCGATACGACGCCGGATGCCCGCCGTGCTCGGGGAAGTTGTCGTGCGAGTTGGCGATCACCGGGCCGCCAGCACGCGCGTGTGCATCATTGTGACCGGTCCACAGGAACACCCGGTTCGGGTTGGTTCCGGCCTGCATCGCGCAGTGGTAGGCGTCGCAGATGGTGAAGGCATCGGCCAGTGCGAACTGGAAGGGCAGGTCGCTGCGCTGGAAATAGCCCATCGAATGGTTCTGCTTGGCTTTCGGCCATTGCCCCATGCGGCCGTGGTCCCAGGCGCGCTGCGCATCCGGCCAGGTGTGCGGCGTGCCTTCCACGCGCATGTAGCCGAAGTGCGCAGCGGTATCCAGCGGGAACGGTGCGATCGCGCGCGTGCCGCTGGCATCGGGTTGCAGCCACAGGCTGCGCGTGCGGCCGCCGGTCTGCAGTGCCGGCGCGGGAGCCACGAAGCGATCGCCGAACCCCCGTACGCCCGGCAGCGTACCGAAGTAGTGGTCGAACGAGCGGTTCTCCTGCATGAACACCACAATGTGCTGCAGGTCTTCGATGCTGCGCGTCTGCGCGGCGGGGGCGATCGCTGCGGCCCGGGCGATGCTGGGAAGCAGCGGAGAAAGGCCGGCGGCAACGCCGGCCTGCAACAACCGGCGTCGGCCGATATCAGTCACGGGCTCACTCACAGGTCCACACGGAAGGAGATGCCGACAGTGCGCGGGGCGCCGATGAAGGCGTTGTCGCGGCCGTCCACCCCTGCAAGATACCGCTTGTCGGTGAGGTTGCTCACCACCAGGTTGGCACCCATGCCCTTCAGGCGCGGCGACAGGCCCTGCAGGTCGAAGCCGATATTGGCGTTGAACACGGTGGCCGAGGGCAGCTTGTTGACGTTGGCGGCGTCGAGGTAGCGGGTGCCCAGGTAGCGACCGGACAGGCCGAAGTTCCAGTTTTCGCCCTGCCAGTCGGCCGACAGCACCAGGGTCTGCTCGGGCTGTCCGATCACCTTGGCGCCGTCGACGATGCCCAGCTGGGTATCACGTGCGGCATCGCCACTGCCCAGGTACTTGGAGCGGTTGTAGGTATAGGCGGCGTTGAGGCGCCAGCCGTTGTCCCAGCCATAGCCGAACGCCGCCTCCAGGCCGTTGCTTTCCACGCCACCGAAGTTCTCGTAGACACCGTCGGTCTCGCCCAGGTAGTCGATGCCGCTGACGAAACCGGCCGGCAGATAGACGATGCGGTTGTCGAACTTGATGTTGTACAGGGTGACCGACGCGGTCAGCGGCCAGCGGCTGATGCGCATGCCGACTTCGATGTTGTCGGCGGTCTCCGGCTCGACGTTGCGGAAGCGCTGCGGGTCGGTCTCGCCGAGCACGCCGGTGGGAATGGCGGCGAAGTTCTGCGAGAAGCCAGCGAACAGCTCCATGCCTTCCACACCGGGTGCCCAGGTGAAGCCGGTGGACAGCAGCGGATCGGACTTGGAATCGGATTTGACGTGCTCGCTGGCACCGATCACGCGGCGGCGCGACTGGTCGACGAAGAACTGCTTCACGCCCAGGCGTGCGCTGAACGGCCCGAAGCGGGCCACGTCCTCGACGTAGTACATCTGCTCGTCAACCTTGTACTTGTCCTCGAACTGCACCCAGTACGGCTGATGGTCGAAGGCGATGTCCTGGCCTACGTTGAGCAGGCGATGCCAGTCGCGGCGCGCCGAGCGGTCCAGCTTTTCCACCCACAGGCCGCCGCGGATCGTGTTGTCGACGGCACCGAAGGTCTGCCGCCATTCGACGTCGGCGGTCACGCCCATGCGGTCGTTGTCGTAGTGGGTGTGGCGGTAGGACTGCGCGCCCAGCACGTTGCCCGCGTAGCAGTTCGGATCGTACTCGGCGGTGAAGCCCAGCCGTGGGCTGCAGCTGGCCAGACGCTGCGCGGCGCTGCCATCGGGATTGACGAAGAATATCTGGCCGCGGTTACTGCCGCCGTACACGGTCTTTCCACCGATGTACTCCGACTCCGGGCGACCGGCACCATCATCGCTGACCTGCGCCAGGTAGGGGGGCAGCCAGTCGCCACGACCTTCCATGCGGTGCCCGTAAGCCGCCACCGAGGCCTTGAAGCCGTTGCCGCCGTCGAAGGCCGCGCGCAGGTAGCCGAAGGTGTTCTCGCGCAGCGCACGCGAGCCGGAACGGTAGTTCTGGTCCAGGTACGGAATGCCGGTGAGGGTGCCGACCAGGTTATCGCGGTCCGGATTGGTGGCGAAGCCCTTCGGCGAGACGCTGGTGTACTCCGGCTCGTCGGCATCGTTGTAGGACAGGTAGCCGGTCAGCGTCCAGCGATCCAGCTCGGTGATGAACTTACCGGCGATGTGGTCATTGCTGGTCTTGCCGCTGCCATCGATCCAGTCGTGCACACGTGCGGAAGAAGCGCTGACCCAGGCGCGGGTATGGCCGCCGAGCAGGCCGGTGTCGTAGCGCACGTAGTACTTGCGCGCTTCGTTGTCACCGGCACCGACCACGAAACGCAGGCGGCTGTCCTGCAGCGGATCGCTGGTAAGGAAGTTCAGGGTGCCGCCGAGGGCTTCGTTCGAGCGCGAGGAGATATCGGCGGTGCCCTGGCTGACTTCCACTGTTTCCAGGTCCAGGGTATCGATGTAGCGGTTGGCCAGCGAACCGCCACCGTAGCCCGAGCCGCCATTGGGCAGGCCGTCGATGGTGGTGCCGATCTGCTGGGTGTCACGGTTGGTGACGAAGCCGCGCATGCTGATCTGCGTGCCCCACACCGACGAACCGGTGGCATCGGCCTCGCTGACCACCACGCCGGGCACTTCGTTGAGCGCGTCGTTGACGCTGCTCATCACGGTCTGCCGGTTCAGTGTTTCCGCGCGCACCGAAGTCTTCGCGTAGCTGGTGGCCTGACCAATCACCTGTACCTGGTCGAGGGTACGCGCATCGCTGCTGCGCGCTTCGCCCGTATCGCCCTGCGGTGCTTCTGCGAGGGCGTCCAGGGCGGGGGCGATCAGCAGGGCCAGCAGCGAGACACGGGGAAAACGCGCAATCGTTCGCATCGAAACCGGACCTTCAGAGGGAGGAAACCCCGGAGTGTCGGCAGCGCCAATGACATCGGCATGACGTGGCAGCGCAGGAACGATGGCACTGTGGGGGCGGTCACGGCCTTCGGGTATGCTCGGCGCTTCAATGGACCTGAGGTGGTGGCGATGCAGAAGCGATCGAAGATCTGGCTGGGAGGTGCAGCCCTGGTGCTGCTGGCAGGGTGCAACCGGACGCCCTCGGATGGAGAGGTGGCGCCGCCTGCGCCAGCCACGGCGGACGAGGCCGCAGCACCGGCCGCCGCCCCAGCGGGTTCAACGGCCGCCGCCGACGGCACCGCACTCACCGACCGCGATGGCAAGCCGGTGCCGCTGGTGCCTTTCGACACCGGCAGCGTGCCGCTGAGCGACACCACGCTGGGTGAGCTGCCGTTCTTCAGCCTGCCGCAGGGCTACGCGCCGCAGAACGCCCCGCACCCGCGCGCCTGGGCGCGCTTCCCGTTCCGGATGGGCGAGGGTGTGCATTGGGCGGAAGGTCCGAGCTGGTCGGCACGCATCGTGACCGACAGTGAGGCGGCCCCCGACAAGGCGTTCTCAGCGCTGGAAGTGCAGCGCAACTTCGACGGCGTGATCACCGCCGCCGGCGGCCGCAAGGTCTTTGAAGGCAAGCTGCTGCGCGACATCTACTACGGCCCGCAACTGGAAGGCGAGATCGGGGGTGGCTTCATCGATGCGGTGAACGGTGAACAGGACGCACCCACCACCGTCTACGTGCTGCGCCAGGCCAACCGCACCGTGTGGGTGCAGCTGGCGGTGGACAGCAACGGCGCCGGTCTGGTGGTCGTGGATGACGTGCCGTTCAAGGCCACCGCGCAGTGGTCGAACCGTTTCCCGTACCTGTCCCTGCCGGCCGGCTATCGTGAGCGCAACACGCCCGAGCAGCGTGATTTCGATGCCTTCCCGTTCTGGACCGGAGATCACTTCGAACCGGTCGAGGGCCGCACCTTCGCTGCCGATTTCGACAAGGGCGAGCGCGAATACTCGATGCATGAAGTACGCCGCAACCTTGAGGCGATGATGGCCCAGGTCAACGGCACCAAGGTGTTCGAGGGGCGCATCCCGCACGAGGCGGCCGAGGGCGTGTCGAAGCAGGTGCAGTCGTCCTACGGCAACGCGGCCAGCTACAGCTGGGACAACTACGACACCGTGGTCTATCGCGTCGATCTGGCTGATGGCCGCCAGGTGTGGGTGCATGCTCGCCTCGAATACCTCAGCGCAGGCTGGGTCGTGGTCGAGCGCAAGGGTTTCACCCAGACCGCGGCGCTGCTGCAGGCCGATGCGTTGAAGAAGAAGCTGGACAGCGACGGCCGCGTGGCGATCCAGGTCAACTTCGCCACCGACAAGGCGCAGATCCTGCCGACGTCCGAACCGCAACTGGCGCAGGTGCTGGACCTGCTGCGTGCCGACCCGTCGCTGAAACTGTCGATTGAAGGCCACACCGACAACAGTGGCGCGGCCGCGCACAACCGCAGCTTGTCCGAGGATCGTGCGCGGTCGGTGGTGGCGGCGTTGACCGCCAAGGGCATCGCCGCCGACCGCCTGCAGGCGGCCGGCTTCGGCGCCGACAGGCCGGTAGCCGACAATGGCAGCGAGCAAGGCAAAGCGCGCAATCGCCGGGTCGAGCTGGTCAAGCGCTGAACCACGCCCTCCTCAGTACCGCGCGTCCTTGGGTTTCGGGTCGCGCGGCCAGTCCTTGGCCTTGTTGGCGAAGTCCGGCCGCGGTTGGTTGATGAAGTAGCTGGCGATGTCCACCGCATCCTGGTCGGGCATCACCTGCTGCCCCAGTGGCGGCTCGCGGGTCACCGCCGGCGGCATGTTGTGCTTGACGAAACCGGCCGCCTTGTACAGGCGCGCCATGCCGGCGCCGATGTTGAAGCTGTGGTCGCCCCACAGCGGCGGGAAGGCGATATCACCGCTGGCGTCGCGCCGGCCTTCGCCGTTGTCGCCATGGCAGGCGGCACACTGCACGGCGTACAGCGCCTGGCCACGGATCGGGTCCGGGGTCAGCGTGCTGTCGATGGGGCCCTCGCTGGGGGCGGCCACCTTTGCACCGTCTGGCACTGGACTGCTCAGCCACGCCATGTAGTCGAGCATGGCGCGCATCTGCGGTGAGTCCTTCGGTAGCGGCTTGCCGTTCATCGAGCGCTGCAGGCAGCCATTGATGCGCTCGGTCAGCCCGATCACCTTGCCCGGGCGCGGCATGTAACGCGGATAGGCGCCGCCGCCCGTATTGAAGTAGTGGTTGCCGAACGGTCGCTTGCCCTCGGCCATGTGGCACGAATTGCAGTTCAGATCGTTGCCGACGTTGTCCGGAAGCAGGCGCGCGGTCTCGTTGAGGAGGCGGCGGCCAAGCATCACCGATTCGGCATTGCCGAGCCCGGCGATCTCTTCGGCGCTGGGTGCGTGGTAGTGGCCGACCACCTTGCCCTGCGCATCGAGGATATCGATCGTGCTGGCTACGGCAGCATCCAGGTCCGGGTACAGATGGCGATAGGCGAGGGTGCCGGCGCCGGCCAGCAGCACGAGGGTGACCACGCTGCCGACCAGCAGGCGGGAGCGTTTGCGCGAACGTTTCATCGTGCGGCCTCCTGCGGAACGTAGTGCACCGGCTTGTCACGCACCACCCGGCGCATGCGCGCCACGTCGACCTCGCTCACCGCGCTGGCCTGGTTGCCCCAGCTGCTGCGGATGAAGGTCAGGATCTGTGCCAGCTGCGCATTCGGCAGCTGCTCGAAGCCGGGCATGGTGAAGGCCATGCGATCGTGCGGGGTATGCGGCGTGCGGCCGCCGATCAGGGTCACCTGCACCAGCGAGCTGGGATCATCGGCGAACACGATCGAGTTGCCGGCCAGGGCCGGATAGACGCGGGGCATGCCGCGCCCGTCGGCGCGGTGGCAGGCCTGGCAGTGCTCGGCATAGGCCAGCGAACCGGCAACACGGTAGTCGCCGCTGCGCAGTGCGGCGGTGGAGGTGTCGGTACCCGGTGACCACTGTGCACTGCGGCCCTCGCGTGCCGGCAGCTGTTTCAGGTAGCGGGCCATCGCCAGCAGGTCGGCGTCGGACAGGTACTGGGTGCTGTGCTCGACCACGTCGGCCATGCCGCCGAAGGCCGCGGAGCGATCGGTGCGTCCGGTGCGCAGGAAGTCGATGATCTCGCCCTCGTTCCAGCTGGCCAGACCGGTTGATTCATTGCGCAGGTTCTTCGCATACCAGCCTTCCAGCACCGAGCCGGACAGGAACTGGCGGCTGCCATCATCGGCCATCGCCTTTTCCTGGAACGCCAGGCCGCGTGGCGTGTGGCAGGCGCCGCAGTGGGCCAGGCCTTCCACCAGTTCGGCGCCGCGCTGCTGGCTGGCATCCAGCGACGGATCCGGGTTGAACGTACGCGGGCGTGCGAACAGCAGCTGCCACCAGGCCAGTGGCCAGCGCATGTTGGCCGGCCACGGGATCGTGCTGTCGGCGTTGCCCTGCTTCACCGGCTGCACCGAGCCCATGAAGTAGGCGTACAGCGCCTTGATCTCGGCATCGCTGGCGATCACGTATGAGGCATACGGCATTGCCGGATACAACGGCTGCCCATCGTGACGGATGCCGCGACGGACCGCGCGCTCGAAGTCGGCGTAGTCGTAGGCGCCAATGCCGGTGTCCGGATCGGGCGTGATGTTGGTCGAGTAGATCGTGCCCATCGGCGTCTGCATGCCGAGGCCACCGGCGAACGGCTTGCCGCCCGGCGCAGTGTGGCAGGCGGCGCAGTCGGCGGCGCGCGACAGGTACTGTCCCTGCGCGATCAGCGTCGGATCGTGGATGTCGACCTGCGCCGTCTGTCGCGGTGCGAACCAGTAGGGCGTGGTGCGGGCGATGCCGTAGGCGGCGGCCAACGTGGCGGCCAGGGCAATGGCGAGCTTGAGCGAGGTGCGCATGGCGGCACTGTGGGCAATCCCGCGCGCGCGTTCATTGATCCGGATCAATGACTGAACGGATACAGCTTGTACACCAAGCTGAATCGTTCCTGCGTTGTCATCAAGCCGTCATCCGCGCGCGATAGATGGCCCACGCCCGCGTCGCTAACCTGCCACGCTGTCGCACCTTTTCCCCGATTGCCCATGAAGCGCCTGCTGCTGTTGTTGCTGGCGTGCGCCGGCCTGTGGCTGGCTGCATGCTCGTCCTCGATCAATGCCTCGTCCACCTCGCTCGCCGACAGGCTGATCGCGCCAGGTGGCGTATCGACCCTGCTCGATCGCCCGCGTATTGCCGCGGCCATCGCCGAACTGCCCAACCGCCATGGCTTCGCGCCGGGCCGCGATGGCGTGCCGATCTTCTGGCGTGTGTTCGATCCCGGCGACTACGGCGCGCGTTATCACTACCTGCCGCAGCGCCACGAGAACGGCCTGCCGCTGGATACCGGCCTGAGCCTGGCAGTACCGCAACCGTTCCGCGCGCAGGCCCCGCGCGGCACCGTGGTGCTGCTGCACGGTTGGATGATGAACGGCGATTCGATGCTGCCGTGGTCGCTGCAGCTGGCCGAATCCGGATATCGCGTGATCACGCTGGACCTGCGCAACCATGGACAGTCCGGTGCAGGTCCGTCCGGATACGGCACCTATGAATCCGACGATGTGGTCGATGTAATCGGTGAGCTGCGCGCGCGTGGTGAAGTAACCGGCCCGCTGTACCTGTTCGGCGTGTCCTATGGCGCCGCCACAGCGGTATTCACCGCCGACAAGCTCGGTGACCAGGTGGAAGGCGTGGTGGCGATGGAATCGTTCGCCAATGCCGGTGTGGCGATCCGCACGATGATCCCGCACCTGATGGGACTGCAGCCGGAAGGCCTGAAGGCGCAGGCGGTGGCGTCGTACGCGCGCTGGCGCTACGGCGGCCAGGACATCAACCAGGTGATCGCCGCCGCCAGCCGCCGCATCGACGTCGATCTGGACCGCGTGGATGTAGCGCGCGCGCTGGCCGATACCCGCGCCTGCGTACTGCTGCTGCACGGCCAGGGCGACCAGCACATTCCGGTCAGCCAGGGCCGCGAACTGGCGCAGGCCAATCCGCGCGCGCACTACATCGAGATGCGCGGCGAGGACCACATCACCCTGCCGCTGCGGCTGGACCTGCTGGCCGGAGTGGTCGATGACTGGATGGCGCGCGACGAGCACCATCCGCAGAGCGCGTGCCCGGCGCCACAGCTGCCGGCCCAGGCCGAGTGGCTGACACGCAGCTGAGAAAAGGGGACGGAGGGGATTAAGTCGTTTCCCGCACAGCTGGGCCAGAAACGACTTAATCCCCTCCGTCCCCTTTTTTCTGTCAGGCCACCCGTCTTGCCAGCGAGCGCGCAGACGCCGCGACGCCCAGCAGCAGCGCGGCCACGCACAGGAAGGCGAAGCCGAGGCTGGTAGCGTGTGCGAGTGCGCCGATCGCTGCCGGTCCGGCGAGGATGCCGGCGTAGCCCAGCGTGGTGACCGCAGTGATGGCGATGCTCTCCGGCATCACCCGCTGTTGGCCGGCCATCGAGAACAGCGCCGGCACGATGTTGGCGCAGCCCAGCCCAACCAGTATGTAACCGGCCAGCGCCACCGGGAACGATGGCACCAGCGTCGCCAGGGTGAAACCCGCAGCAGCGGTGATGCCGCCGAAGACCAGGGTGCGGGTCCGGCCGAGGCGCTCGACGATGCCGTCGCCGAACAGGCGCATCGCGGTCATCGCCAGGGTGAACAGTGCAAAGCCGGCACCGGCCTGGTCACGTGGCACCTGCCGCACTTCGGCGAGGAACACCGCGCTCCAGTCCAGCATCGAGCCCTCGGCGAGGAACACCACGAAGGCCAGCACGCCGATGAACAGCACCACGCCATGCGGCAGTGCCAGCAGGGGGCCTTCATGCAGGATCCGTTGTGGGCGCCAGTGCGGTGCCGACAGCACTGCCACCAGCAGCAGAGCGGCCACCGAAACCAACGCGGCCAGCCACAGCGGCGTACCCAGGATCAGCATGCCGGTCATGCAGCCGGCACCGACGAAGCCGCCGATGCTGTAGAAGGCATGGAATCCGGACATCATCGCGCGCCCGGCGTCGCGCTCGACCGCGACCGCCTGCATGTTCATCGCACAATCCAGTGCACCGACGCCGGCGCCGAACACGAACAGGGCCGCGCCCAGCGCTACCGGAGAGGGCGCCAGCACCAGCAAGGGCAGGGCGCACAGCATCATCGCGCAGGTGATCACCATCACCCGGCGGCATCCCAGCCGCCCGGTCAGCGCACCTGCCAGTGGCATCGCCAGCAGTGAGCCGAGCCCGAGGCACAGCAGCACGGCGCCGAGGCTGGCGTCGGACAGCCCGGCCTTGGCCTTGGCGTAGGGCACCATCGGCGCCCATGCGGCGGTGGCGAATCCAGGGATGAAGAAGGCGGCACGGGTGGCGTGCTGTTGGGCACGTGGGGATGAAGGCGTCATGCGCGGTGCGAAGCTCCAGGGGGTGTTCATGAAAACGTTTTCAGGACGGCTCGGCAAGTGCCATGCGTGACATCGGGCGACGCATACGATTGCAGTGACCCGATCGCGTCACTGGCGATTAACGTCGCCCACGGACAGTGGCTGCACGGTCGGCATTCCGCCGCCCGCTGCCGGAGACCTGTACATGAGCACGACACCCACCATCCTCCTCGTCCACGGCTTCTGGGGCGGGGCCGCACACTGGGCCAAGGTGATCCTGGAACTGCATCGCAACGGCCATGACCGTGTGCAGGCGGTGGAGTTGCCGCTCACGTCGTTGGCTGATGATGCAGGACGCACCCAGAAAATGATCCGGCAGATCGACGGGCCGGTGCTGCTGGTCGGCCACTCCTATGGCGGCGCGGTGATCAGCCAGGCCGGCAACGAGGACAACGTGAAGGGCCTGGTCTACATCGCCGCTTTCGCGCCTGATGCCGGCGAGAGCCCCGGTGGCATCACCCAGCAGCACCTGCCGGAGGCGGCGCCGAACCTTGCGCCGGACAGCGATGGCTACCTGTGGCTGCGTGCGGACAAGTTCCATGAGAGCTTCTGCCAGGATCTGAGCGAAGACGAGGGCCGGGTGATGGCGGTGACCCAGAAGGCACCGCTGGCCAGCACCTTCGGTGATGCGGTGAGCGACCCGGCGTGGAAGCACAGGCCGAGCTGGTACCAGCTGTCCCGCCACGACCGCATGATCGCGCCGGAGAACCAGAGGGCCATGGCCACGCGCATGCAGCCCAAACGACTGCTGGAGCTGGATGCCAGCCATGCCTCGCTGGCCTCGCAGCCGAAGGACGTGGCCGCGCTGATCCTGGAGGCCTGCGCCGCCATCGGCGGCTGAGCCTGCGGCAGCGCGCCGCACCACAGCACATCGCACGACAGCCGGGGCGCAGGGGAGTACACTCCTGCGCCTGCGGCCATCCGGCCGCGTCCCCGTCTTCCCTCCAGCCGCCGCCAGAGGATCCCACCCGATCGTGGAGGTCCCGTCGTGCTGTCTGTGCCTGATGCCCGTATTCCGTCCCCCTTGCCGCGTCGCCGTGCGTTGCCGCAGGCGCTTGCCCAGGGCCTGCTGATCACCGCACTGGCCAGCAGCGGCATCGCAGCCGCGCAGTCCGCCACCGAGCCGGACAAGGCCGCCGAGGCCCCGGCATCGCAGACCCTGCAGACCGTGCAGGTCACCGCCAACCTGCTCGGTACCATCACCGAGGGCAGTGGCGCGTACACGCCGGGCACCATCGCCACCGCCACCCGCCTGGTGCTGACCCCGCGGCAGACCCCGCAGACCATCAGCGTCATTACCCGCGCTCAGATGGACGACTTTGGCCTGAACGGAATTGATGACGTGATGCGGGTGACCCCGGGCATCAGCATCGTGACCTACGACAGCGAGCGCACCGAGTACTACGCGCGCGGCTTCGCCGTGCAGAACTTCCAGTACGACGGCATCCCGATGTCGCGTGACTCGGCCTATTCGGCGGGCAACACGCTCAGCGATACCGCGATCTATGACCGCATCGAAGTGCTCAAGGGCGCGACCGGCCTGCTCACCGGCATGGGCGATCCGGGCGCGACCATCAACCTGGTGCGCAAGAAGCCGGGCAAGGAGTTCGCCGGCAGTGCGACGCTGGGTGTGGGCCGCTGGGATGACTATCGTGCCGAGATCGATGTTGGCGGCCCGTTGACCGCCGATGGACGTGTGCGCGGTCGCGCGGTGGGCGCCTGGCAGGACAAGCATTCCAATCTCGACTTCTACCAGCGCACCAGCAAGGTGGGCTACGCGGTGCTGGAAGCAGATCTGGGCGAGCGCACGCTGCTGACCGTGGGTGGCGATACGATGGACAGCGACCCGAAGGGCTCGACCTGGGGTGGCATCCCTCTTCTGGACAGTGCCGGCAACTTCAATGACATGCCGCGTTCGTTCAACAACGGCACCCGCTGGAGTGGCTGGCGCCAGTATGTGCGCACCGGCTTTGCCACGCTCGAGCATACCTTCGCCAACGATTGGGTGGCCAAGCTGCAACTCAACCACCAGGTCAACGGCTATGACGCCGCACTGGCCGGCGCCGCCGCCGGCAATCCCGATCCGTTGACCGGCGAGGGCGTCAGCCTGTGGCTCGGCAAGTACGTTGGCAAGACCGTCAGCAATGCGGCCGACTTCTACCTGAGCGGTCATTTCGGCCTGTTCGGCCGCGAGCATGAGCTGGTCGTCGGTGGCAGCGCCTCGCGCAAGCGCTGGACCAACACCGGCTACGGCCCGCAGGCGGGGTTCCCGGATACCGTGCCGGACTACAGAACCTGGAATGGCGACATTCCCGAGCCGGAGTGGCAGCGCAGCTACAGCAACAACGAAGTGACGCGTGAGAACGGCCTGTACGTGGTCGGCCGCTTCGACGTGGCCGATCCGTTGAAGGTGATCGTCGGCAGCCGCCTGGCCAGCTACCGTTCGCCGCAGACGCGCGAAACCGGCGTGTTCGTACCGTATGCCGGCGTGGTCTACGACCTTGGCGAGCACTATTCGGTGTATGCCAGCTACAGCACCATCTTCAAGCCGCACAGCGAACGCGACGAGCAGGGCAAGGCACTGGATCCGCTGGAAGGGCGCAGCTACGAGATGGGCCTGAAGGCGGAATTCTTCGATGGCCGCTTCAACGCCAGTGCGGCGCTGTTCCAGCTCGACCAGGACAACTTCGCCCAGCCCACCGGCGGCAAGACGCCGGACGGGCAGGATGCGTATCGCGCCCTGATGGGCGTGCGTACCAAGGGCTACGAGCTGGAAATGTCGGGCCAGCTGGCCGAGGGCTGGCAGGTGCAGGGTGGGTTCTCGCACAAGATCGCCCGCCAGGCCGGTGCCAAGGTGACCACACTGGAGCCGGAAAACCAGTTCAGCCTGCACACCAGCTACCGCCTGCGCGGCGACTGGAAGGGGCTGACGCTGGGCGGTGGCGCGCGCTGGCAGGATTCCACTTTCGGCGAGATCACCAACCCGGCCACGCAGGCCAAGGTGGTGCATCGCACCCAGCCCTATTGGCTGCTGGATGCGATGGCGCGCTATGAATTCAACGATCGCCTGTCGGCCATGCTCAACGTCAACAACCTGCTGGACAAGCGTTACTACACGATCTTCAGCTGGTACAGCACCTACACCTGGGGTGAGCCGCGCAATGTGCGCCTGGCGATGACGTACAAGTTCTGACGCCGGTGGTGCTGTAGAGCCGAGCCCGCGCTCGGCTGGCTGTCAAACCGCAGCCGAGCATGGCTCGGCTCTACAAATACGCCCGCGATGCTTTTCGGCATCGCGGGCGTTGTCATTACAGCGGCAGGTCGAACACCAGCACTTCGGCGTCGTTGCCGTTCTCCAGGGTCAGCTGCGCTTCGTCGCTGACCTGCAGCGCATCACCGGCTTCCAGGGTGATGCCATTGACCTGCAGCTGGCCTCGGGCCACCTGCACATAGGCGCCACGACCGTTGCCGAGGGCGTGGTGCAGCTTCTGGCCGCCATCGAGGATGGTGGCGAAGATGCGGGCATCCTGGTGGATGCGCAGCGAACCGTCGGCACCGTCCGGCGAGGCGATCAGGCGCAGCTGGCCGCGCTTGGTTTCCGGGGCGAAGTGGGTCTCCTCGTAGGACGGGGTGATGTTCTCTGCGTGCGGGAAGATCCAGATCTGCAGGAAGTGCACGGTCTCGTCGGCGGAGTGATTGAACTCGCTGTGGCTGACACCGCTGCCGGCGCTCATGCGCTGCACGTCGCCGTAACGCAGCACCGAGCCGGTGCCCATCGAGTCCTTGTGCTCCAGCGCGCCGCCCAGCACATAGGAAACGATCTCCATGTTGCTGTGGCTGTGGGTGCCGAAGCCCTGGCCGCCGATCACCTTGTCTTCGTTGATCACCCGCAGCGGTCCGAAGCTGACGTAGCGGGGGTCGTAGTAGTTGGCGAAGGAGAAGGTATGGCGCGAGGACAGCCAGCCATGCTCGGCCAGGCCACGGGTAGCGCTCTTGCGGATCTGCAGCATGATGGAATCTCCTTGTTCGATGGTTTCGATGGGGCGGGGTGGGCTGGTAGCCGCTGTGTTTCCCCGTTGGAGAGAAGTATCCGCTTGCGCCCGGGGTTTGAAAAACGGATAGTTTTGACAGCCATCATCGAAAAATTCGAATGCTCAAACTCAGTCTCGATGCCCTGCAGATCCTGGACGCCATCGACCGCCGCGGCTCGTTCGCCGGCGCCGGCAAGGCTCTGCACAAAGTGCCTTCGACCATCTCCTACACCGTGGCCAAGCTGGAGGAGGACCTGGGCGTACAGCTGTTCGACCGGGTCGGCCCGCGCGCCGAGCCGACTGAGGCTGGCCGCGCGCTGCTGGACGAAGGCCGCCACCTGCTGCGCGCAGCCCGGGAGCTGGAACTGCGGGTGCGCCGGGTGGCGTCGGGCTGGGAGACCGAACTGACCCTGGCGGTGGACTCGGTGTTCCCGACCTGGCTGCTCGGCCCGGACATCGCCGCATTTCGTGAGGCCGAGGCACCGACCCGGCTGCGATTGATCGGCGAGGCCCTGTCCGGTACCTGGGAGGCCTTGCTGGACCGCCGTGCCGACCTGCTGGTTGGTGCGCCGGGCGAGGGTCCCAGCGGCGGCGGTTACGTGGTCGAGCCGCTGGGTACGGTGGAGTTCGTGTTCGCGGTCGCGCCCGGTCATCCGTTGGCCGCAGTGCCGGGTGTGCTGGGTCGCGAGCAGCTGGTCGAGCACTGCGCGATCGCGGTCTCCGATTCGGCGCGACGGCTGCTGCCGCGCACGGTCGGCCTGTTGATGGGGCAGGAGATGCTGACGGTGCCGGACATGGCCAGCAAGCTGAAGCTGCAGTGCGAAGGCGTGGGCTTCGGTTTCCTGCCCGAGCCCTGCGCGCGTGCGGCGGTGGCGCGTGGCCAGCTGGTGATCCGCGAGGTGGAGGAGCACAAGCCGGAGGAAACCTTCTGGCTGGCCTGGCGCACCGGTGAGGATGGCGCCGCTCTGCGCTGGTGGCGCGAGCGCCTGCGCAGGCCGGAGCTGCTGTCGCAGTGGTGGCAGTCAATGGCACGGGGTTAGGGGTACGGCAGGGCTGCGCCCTGCACCCGCTACGAGCTGGAGCAACAGCAACAGCAATAGCAACAGCAACAGCAACAGCAACAGCAACAGCAACAGCAACAGCAGAAGCAGAAGCTGGTTTCCTGTGGGGAGGCGGGGTGGGTCCGGTTGCGGGGGCCGCTGCAAGTCCCCCTCCGGGGCCCGGCCCAGCCGCTGGCGGCTGTGCGTTCGGG
>NZ_JAWJTG010000039.1:0-45358 GCF_032911605.1 Stenotrophomonas mexicanensis | reverse complement strand
CCAGCGGCTGGGCCGGACCGCGGAGCGGGGTTTACGGCGTGTCCTGCCCACCCACACCGCCCCGCCATCCCACGGAATGGTCGCTTTTGCCGTTGCCGTTGAGGTTACCGGCCAGCGGCCGGCACTACCGCGGGTGCAGGGCGCAGCCCTGCAAAGCCCCCCTTCCCCATACCCCGCCGAATGGGTATACAGTCGACCCATGCCGGCAGCGTGCCGGAATGAACCCTGGGAGGGGACCATGCGCAACACCTTCAAGACCCTGCTGCTGGCACTGCCGCTGTGCCTGGCCGCCCTGTCGGCACAGGCCGCCGACGGCGCCGCCGGCCGCTGGAAGACCATCGACGACAAGACCGGCAAGGTGAAGTCGATCGTCGAGATCAGCCAGGCCGCCAACGGCACGCTGACCGGCAAGGTGGTCGACATCCTGCACTCGGACAAGGGCCCGAACCCGGTCTGCGACGGCTGTGAAGGCGCCAACAAGAACAAGCCGGTGAAGGGCATGACCATTCTCTGGAATCTGAAGGCCGACGGCGCCAACAAGTGGTCCGGCGGCACCATCCTCGACCCGGCCAACGGCAAGACCTACAAGTCGAAGATGGAACTGCAGCCCGGCGGCACCAAGCTGGACGTGTCCGGCTGCATTGCCTTCATCTGCCGCGCGCAGACCTGGCAGCGCGAATAAGCCCCCAGGCCCCGCTTCATCCCCGTGACCCGGCTTCGGCGGGGTCACGTCGTTGCGGGCATGCGATACTCTGCGGTTCCCCTCGGCTGCACCCCGCGACCATGACCCGTACCGCGCTCGTCACCACCGCCCTGCCCTACGCCAACGGCCCGCTGCATCTGGGCCACCTGGTCGGCTACATCCAGGCCGACATCTGGGTGCGTGCGCGGCGAATGAGTGGCGGCAAGGCCTGGTTCGTCTGCGCCGACGATACCCACGGCACGCCGATCATGCTGGCCGCGGAGAAGGCCGGGGTCACCCCGGAAACCTTCATCGCCAACATCCAGGCCAGTCACGAACGTGACTTCGCCGCCTTCGGCGTGGCCTTCGATCACTACGACTCGACCAATTCGGCGGCCAACAAGGCGCTGACCGAGCAGTTCTACCTGAAGCTGGAAGCGGCCGGCCACATCAGCCGCCGCTCGGTGGCGCAGTTCTACGACCCGGCCAAGGGCATGTTCCTGCCCGACCGCTACGTCAAGGGCATCTGTCCGAACTGCGGCAGCCCCGACCAGTACGGCGACAACTGCGAAGTCTGCGGCGCCACCTATGCGCCGACCGACCTGAAGGAGCCGCGTTCGGTCATCTCCGGTGCCACGCCGGAAATGCGCGATTCGGAGCACTTCTTCTTCGAGGTGGGCCACTTCGATGCATTCCTGCGCGAATGGCTGGCCGGCGATGTGGCCCTGCCGGGCGTGAAGGCCAAGCTGGGTGAGTGGCTCAATGCCGAAGGTGGCCTGCGCGCGTGGGACATCTCGCGCGACGCACCGTACTTCGGTTTCCAGATTCCGGGCCAGCCGGGCAAGTACTTCTACGTCTGGCTGGATGCGCCGATCGGCTACCTGTCCAGCTTCCAGACCCTGTGCGGCAAGCTCGGCGAAGACTTCGAAGCGCATCTGCGCGCCGGCACCGCCACCGAGCTGCACCACTTCATCGGCAAGGACATCGTCAACTTCCACGGCCTGTTCTGGCCGGCGGTGCTGCATGGCACCGGCCACCGCGCGCCGACCCGCCTGCACGTCAACGGCTACCTGACCGTAGACGGCGCCAAGATGAGCAAATCGCGCGGCACCTTCGTGATGGCGCGTACCTTCCTCGACGCCGGCCTGGAGCCGGAAGCGCTGCGCTACTACTACGCCGCCAAGTCCGGCGGTGGCGTCGACGATCTCGACCTGAACCTGGGTGACTTCATCGCCCGCGTCAACGCCGACCTGGTCGGCAAGTTCGTCAACCTGGCCAGCCGCTGCGCCGGCTTCATCAGCAAGCGTTTCGACGGCCAGCTGGCTGCGCAGCTGCCTGATGCGGCGCAGTACCAGCGCTTCGTCGACGGCCTGGCACCGATCCGTGAAGCCTACGAGCGCAACGATCCGGCCGCGGCGATCCGCCTGACCATGACCCTGGCCGACGAAGCCAACCGCTACATCGACGACGTCAAGCCGTGGGTGATCGCCAAGCAGGATGGCGCCGACGCGCAGCTGCAGGCCGTGTGCAGCCAGGGCCTGAACCTGTTCCGCGTGCTGGTCACCGCCTTGAAGCCGGTGCTGCCGGCCACCGCTGCGCAGGCCGAGGCCTTCCTGGCCGCGCCGGTGACCGACTGGACCGAACTGGCGCAGCCGCTGCTGGGCCATCGCATCACCGAGTACACCCCGCTGTTCACCCGTATCGACCCGAAGAAGATTGACGCCATGATCGACGCCTCCAAGGACACCCTGCAGCCGGCCGCCGCTGCCGCCCCCGCCGCCAAGACCGACGCCGCCAAGCCGGCCGCACCGGCACCGGCACCGGCACCGGCCAAGGACGAAGCCAAGGGTGCCGATGCGCCGGCCTACATCGGCATCGACGATTTCGCCAAGCTCGACCTGCGCATCGGCAAGGTGCTGGTCTGCGAGTTCGTGGAAGGTTCTGACAAGCTGCTGCGCTTTGAACTGGACGCCGGCGAGCTGGGCAAGCGCCAGATCTTCTCCGGCATCCGCGCCAGCTACGGCGAGCCGGAGAAGCTGGTCGGCCGCAGTGTGGTGTTCATCGCCAACCTGGCCCCGCGCAAGATGCGTTTCGGCCTGAGCGAAGGCATGATCCTGTCGGCCGGTTTCGACGGCGGCGCGCTGGCGCTGCTGGACGCCGACAGCGGCGCGCAGCCGGGCATGCCGGTCCGCTGATGCCCGCAGCGGGCGTGGTTGCGGCCACGCCCGCCGGCAGCACCGGCCTCGGGGCAACGCGATGGGAGGCAACGGAATGGAACTGGCGCTGTTCGACTTCGACCACACCGTGACCACCTGCGATACCTATGGCCGTTTCCTGCGCCGCGTGGCCACCGCCGAACAGCTGGCACAGGCGTGGTGGAAGGTCGGCCCGTGGCTGGCCGCGTACAAGCTGAAACTGATCTCGGCCGAGCGCATCCGCGCGCGCGTCACCCGTTTGACCTTCAGCGACCGCCACAGCGATGACATCGCCACGCTGGCCGCCGGCTTCTCGCGTGAGTTCCTGCCCGACGTGGTGCGCCCGGAAATGCTGGAGCAGATCCGCTGGCACAAGGAACAGCAGCACACCGTGGTGATCGTGTCCGGCTCGCTGGACCTGTATCTGCGGCCGTGGTGCGAACAGCTGGGCCTGCAGTTGATCTGCAACCGGCTGGAGAGCCAGGACGGCCGTCTCACAGGTCGCTATGCCGGTGGTGACTGTGGCCCGCGCAAGGTCGAGCACATCCGTCGCCAGTTCGATCTGTCACGCTACGTGCGCATCCATGCCTACGGTGACAGTTCCGAAGACAAGCCGATGCTGGCGCTGGCCCACGAGCGCTGGTTCCGTGGCAAGCCCTTGAAGTAACCCCAACGCGCAGCCTTCGCCACGCATGAGCCTGATTCCTCCCCTTACCGAACGCCTCGACCGCCTGCTGCCGCAGACCCAATGCGGGCAATGCGGCTACGACGGCTGCCGCCCGTACGCGCAGGCCATGGCGCGCGGCGAGGCAGGCGTGGACCGCTGCCCGCCGGGCGGCGACGCTGGCGCGCGCGCACTGGCGCAGGTACTGGACGTACCCGCCATTCCGTTTGATCGTTCGCGCGGCGAGCACAAGGCGCCGCAGGTGGCATTGATCGTGGAAGCCGACTGCATCGGCTGCACCAAGTGCATCCAGGCCTGCCCGGTGGATGCCATCGTCGGTGGCGCCAAGTACATGCACACGGTCATTGCCGATCTGTGCACCGGTTGCGAGCTGTGCATTCCACCGTGCCCGGTGGATTGCATCGAGCTGGTGCCAACGTAGCCACCAGACCAACCGGCAGTCGAGCGGCGGGGTAGAGTCGACGGTTGCGCCTGCTCTTCGTTCCGGCGGCGCAAAACCCCGCGCTGCGCGCGATAGTCGACTAACCGTCGACTCTACCCTCCGCTGGTGGGACCTGACCTTGCCTGCCGCTACGGTACCGCCGCCGTCACTACGATCTCGACCTTCCAGTCAGCGTGGGCCAGCTTGGCCTCGACCGTGGCACGCGCCGGGGTCGCACCCTCGACCACCCACTCATCCCACGCCTTGTTCATGCCGTCGAAGTCGGCCATGTCGGCCAGGAACACCTCGGCGCGCAGCACGTGCTGGCGGTCACTGGCGACCAACGCCAGCAGCTTGTCGATTTCTGCCAGCACCTGCCGGGTCTGGCCGGTGATGTCCTGGCTGGTGTCTTCCGGAATCTGGCCGGAGAGATAGGCGACCTTGTTGTATACGGTCATTTCGGACATGCGCGGTCCGACGTCGTAACGCTCCATCATGGGCGTGGCTCCTGCGGTTGATCAGGCCTGCATTGTCCTCCAAACCGGTCGACGGTGGGTGCACGGGCATCCTCCGCGACACGTCACTACCGGGCTCCGACGGTCTCACTGGTCAAATGACGATGACAGGCGCACGATGCGCCACGCCCGCGTTGACACCGCCCTCGCCCCTCCTGCAGCACCCTTGCGCCGATGACCGCCCCCGTCGATTCCACCACTGCCTCTTCCACGCCAACCTGGAAGCGGGTTGCCACCATCATCATTCCCCTGCTGATCCTCGCCCTGGCCCTGCACGGCCTGGCCAACGAGTTCGACGAGCACGGCTATCGCGCCATCCGCCAGGCGTTCCGGCAGCTCAGCGGCACGCAGATCGCGCTCACCGTGGTACTCGGCCTGGCCAGTTACGCCTGCCTGATCGGTTTCGATGCCATCGGCCTGCGTCGCAGCGGCATCCGCGTGCACCCCGCGCGCGTCGGCATCACTGCATTCCTTGCGCACACGCTGGGCCAGACCGTGGGTTTTGCCGCGTTGACCGGCGGCGCGGTACGCCTGCGCGGCTACCGCAGCGCCGGCCTGGACCTGGCGCAGATCGGCCAGGTGGTGCTGATGAGCACGCTCGGCTTCGTGTTCGGTGCATGGCTGCTGATCAGTGTGGCGCTGTGCATGGAACCGGCTGCCGCAGCCTTGGCGCTGCCGCTGGATCCCAATGCGGTACGTATCGTCGGCATCGTCGCGTTGCTCGCCTACCTCGCCACGGTGCTGCTGGTCGGCCGCGATGGACGGCAGTTCAGCGTATTCGGTCATGCGTTGTGGCTGCCCGACCGCCGCACCATGATCGGTGTCACCGTGCTCAGCGTGATCGAACTGGTGCTGGCCAGTGCCGCGTTCTACGTGCTGCTGCCGGACTCCACGCCCACCGGCCTGCCAGGCTTCGTCGGGCTCTACCTGGTGGCAGTGCTGGCCGGCTTGGTCTCGACGGTTCCCGCGGGCCTGGGCGTATTCGAATGGAGCCTGTTGAAGCTGTTGCCACAGGTGGCACCGGCTGCGGTGCTGGCGGCTGCACTGATCTACCGCGTCACCTACTACGTACTGCCGCTGGTGCTGGCCACGCTCCTCGCGCTCGCGCCGGCACTGCGTCAGCCGCTGCAGGCCAGTGCCGGCGCAACCCGCGCCGGCTGGAACGCGCTGCGCCCGTGGCTGCCGCAGATCATCGCGCTGGCGGTGTTCAGCATCGGCGCCGCGCTGGTCATCGACGGCACGCTGCCGACGCCTCGCCGTCACCTGGTCAATGCCTCGCTGCCGATCCTGGAGACATCCCATCTGATCGGCAGCCTCAGCGGCGTTGCACTGCTGCTGATCGGCCAGGGCCTGGCCCGGCGCAGCCATGCGGCGTGGATGCTGGCGATGGCAGTGTGCGTGATCACCCCGCTGCCGCTGTGGCTGCGTGGTGGCCAGCTGTTGATCGCGGTCTCGGCAGTGCTGGTGGCGATGGCACTGTGGGCCGCACGCCGCGAGTTCTACCGCCAGGGTGCCCTGCTGGACGAAGCCTGGTCGTGGCCGTGGCTGCGCAATCTCGGCCTGGTGCTGGTTGCGGTCACCTGGCTGCTGTTCTTCACCTATAGTCATGTCGAATACCAGAACGAGCTGTGGTGGCAGTTCGCGGTGTCGGGCAATGCACCGCGCGCACTGCGTGCGTTGCTGGTGGTCGCCATCGCGCTGGTGATGTTCGGCCTGGCGCGGCTGCTGCACAGCACGCGCAGTCCGCTGCCAGCCGCCGATGAGGCCACGCTGCAATCACTGGCGCCGGTACTGGCCGGTGCCACCGATACCCAGGCCTGCCTGGTACTGACCGCCGACAAGGCGGTGCTGCGCGATGACGCGAAACAGGGCTTCGTGATGATGCAGCGCTACGGCGGTTCGCTGATCGCGATGGGCGATCCGGCCGGCCCGCCTGACGTGGCGCGTGCGTTGATCTGGCGCTTCCGCGAGGAAGCCGACCGGCTGGGCCTGCGCCCGGTGTTCTACCAGGTGGGCGAGACCTACTGGCAGACCTACCTCGACCTGGGCCTGGGCCTGGTCAAGCTGGGCGAGGAAGCGATGGTGCCGCTGCATGACTTCGGCCTGGAAGGCCGCGAACGCGCCGATCTACGCCAGGCCTGGAATCGGGGCAAGCGCGGTGGCCTGTCCTTCCGCGTGGCACCGGTGGAGGAAATTCCCAGCCTGCTGCCGCGCCTGCACGCAATTTCCAATGCATGGCTGGAAGACAAGGCCGGCGACGAGAAGGGCTTCTCGCTGGGCAGCTACGACCCGGATTACCTGGTGCGCTTCCCGGTGGCGCTGGTTGAGGCCGAGGGCCAGATCGTGGCGTTCGCCAACCTGTGGCAGGCACCGGCCGGCGCCGAGCTGTCGGTCGACCTGATGCGCCACGTCAACGAAGCACCGAAGGGCACGATGGACTTCCTCTTCATCGAACTGTTCCTGTGGGGCCGCGCGCAGGGCTATGCGCGTTTCTCGCTGGGCATGGCACCGTTGTCCGGGCTGGCACAGCATCGGCTGGCCGGTCGCTGGAACCGACTGGCCGGTCTGCTGGCGCGGCACGGCGAACGCTTCTACGGATTCAGTGGCCTGCGCCGCTTCAAATCGAAGTTCGATCCGCAGTGGCGGCCGCGCTATCTCGCCGCGCCCGGCGGCATGCATCTGCCGGCCGCGCTGCTGGATGCCACGCGCCTGATCTCGCTGGATCCGCGGCGTAACTGAAGCCCTGAGCCGCCGGGCATGGCCCGGCGCTGCCGGCTCGCACTGGTGGGTGCGAACCGTTGGTTCGCACGCCCTCCGCTTTACGCGCCGCCCCTGAGGATCACTTCGGCGAGGCGGTCGTAATCGCCACCGAAATGGTGATCGCCCGGCAGCTTCACCTTCCTCACGCCGTCATTGGCCCGCAGATCCGGGCACAGCGCGTCCTCATCCTTGTCGCCGTACACGCACAGCGTTTTTTCCGCCGGCAGCCTGGCCACTTCCGGTGCGATCGGCAGGCCGTCGCCGCCACCGCCCAGCCAGTTGCTGACATGGAATTCGAAGTCGGCCTTCCTGCCCACCGACAGCAGCACGATGCGCTCCAGCGCCTCACGGGTGCCGACGTCGAGCTGGTTTATGGTGGCCGGCAGCACGTCGGCGCCCTGCGAGAAACCGATCAACATCACCTTGTCGCGGCGCCATTGCTGGCGGTAGTGGTCGATGATCTTCTGCAGGTCGCCCGCAAAGCCCTTCGGTGTGCGCTCGCTCCAGAAGTAGCGCAGCGAATCGATGCCGACGACCGCCACGCCATGCTCGTTGAGTGACGACGCCACGTTCTTGTCCAGGCCAGCCCAGCCACCGTCACCGGAGACGAACACCGCCAGCGTATCGCCGCTGCCGGTCGCCGGCATTTCCACCACGGGCAGGCCCTTCAGTGCAGCAGGCGGCGGTGCCAGGCTGACGCCGGCCTGCGCGCCGATCACCCGTGCCGCAGCCACCAGGCCCGGTGACGCATCACCGCGCGCGGTGCGCTTGAACTCGCGTGCCATCGCGACCTGCTGCACGAACGCGCTGGCCTGGCCGACCTTGCAGCCGCGGTCACCGGCCGCGCTCAACCACGGAAAATTCAGTTCGGCCGGCTGCAGCCTGTCGTGCTTCACACCATCGCCGCAGACCATGCGCTGGTGGTTGTGGTCCGGGCAGAAGCCGGTGGTCAGTACACCGGCGAACACCTGGGTATCGGCCTGCGCTGCCAGCGAATAGGCCATCTCGGCACCTTCGCCATCACCGCCGACCAGCGGCAGGTAGTAACCGGGCAGATGCAGCGAGGCCTGCAGCCAACGTGAGAAATTCTCGACGTCACCGGAACCGAACGAACAGGTCGGGTCCCCCTCGCGCTTGAGCACACCGCGCAGGTGCGCAATGTCCACTGCCGCGACCAGCGCGCCATCGGCACGCAGGGCCTCGATCGGCAGGCGGCTGGTGTCACCACCGGCCGTGGGTTCGTGGAACCAGATCACCACCCGTTGCGGCGTGCCGGATGGCATGTGCACCGGAATCTGCTCGAACCGCCCATGGCTGAACTGCTGCGGGGTCACGGCCGCCGTTGCCGGCAGCGCGGCCAGCGCCAGTACCACACCCATTGCCCTGCCCAGCCCTGCACGCTTCATATCGCATCCCCGATGGAATGCGCACACGATACGCCGCCGCCGCGTGCACGGCACGTACCGGCGCAGGCCGTTGGGGATTCAGTAGGCCGCGGCCCGACGGCTGCGACGGTACAGGGCCATCGCCAGATACAGCAGCCAGCCAACGATCACCGCGATCACCACTTTCTGTCCCAGCCCACGCGGTGGTCCACCACGCCACAGCACATGCAGCCACAGCAGCACAAAGGCCAGCCATGCCCAGCCCCAGAGCAGGCCCGCAGCGGACTGCCAACCCGGTTCGCGGCGCAGATACCAGGCCTGCAGCAGCATGCCGACGCTGGCACACAGGAACGCCGTGTTGGCTGCCAGCCCATGGATGAACGGTGCCAGCAGCGGTGTTGCTTCAGGCAGCCAGCTGTCGCCGATGGCGACCGTCGCCAGCCCCAGCGCGGAAACCGTGAACAGCAACGGTGCGGCCGCACTGCGCCGCGGGCCGATGCTGCCGCGATACAGCGCAATGCCAAGCGCCGCAATGGCCAGCGCCAGCAGGCAGTAGGCAGCGCGCAATGCCAGCCCCCACGGCCCGTGCAGGTACAGGCTCAAGGTCGCCCGCACCCAGTCCAGATCACTGCGCGCGACCTGGGTCCACAGCGCGGTGGCCACGAACAGCACCAGTGCCACCAGCGCCAGCACCGCCGCCGGGCGTGCACGGCTCATGGTGCGGCCTCTGGATGCCGCGTCTTCCACTCGGCCAGCGCCTTGCGGTAGCGCTGCAGCTCATCGGAATACAGGTCCAGCACACACAGCGGGCAACCACTGCCGCAGCATTCGTTGGGGCCGGGTTCTTCCGGTGGCAGCGGGCGGGGATCGGGATCAGGGACGGACACGGTCGGAAACGGCAATCATTGGAAACAGGTCACCAGTGTACCGGGCCGGCTCAAACGCCCAGCTGACGTCGCAGGTTGTCACGGGCGGCCGCGTCCAGGCGCTGGTGGAAGAACTCGCTGAGGAAGATCCGCGGAGCGCGCAGCAGGCCCTGCAGGAAGCGGCGACGGCCGGCACGGTACAGGAAGCCCGGCACCACCCCTTTGTATTCTTCGGCCACGCCACGGTCATAGGCAGCGAACACCGGCTCCGGCGCGGCCAGGATGGCCATGTCGCAGTCCAGGAACAGCGCCGCCTCGGCATCCACATCCTCTGGACCAAGCGCGCCGTGGCGGGCGGTCAGCAGGATCAATTGCTCCACGCGAGCGGCGTCGACAGTGGCAAGCTCTGGCGCCTGTGCGATCGCCTGCAGAGCCAGCTGCGCCGAACGCGCCTCGTTGTCCTTGCGCCCCGCCTGATAGATCGCATCGTGATAGAGCACGGCCAGATAGATCTCGGCCGGCTGCTTCCAGCCGGGGCCGTCGGCGACCTCCTGGCAGTGCTGCAGCACCGCGCGCACATGGCCGAAGTGGTGGTAGGCCCGTGGCGGCGTTGCATAGCTGTCCTGCAGCGCCTGCCACTGCGCCGGGGCAAGCGTCAGCGGTGAGAAGTCCATGACCGGATCATCCCGCCTGCGCCGGCGCCGGGCAAGCTGGCGGTTTTTTCACCACGCACTCACAACGCTTGCCGGGCGGGGCCCGGAGCCAGTTGTCCACAGCTTTGTCGAGCGCTGGTCCACACCGGTTGTGGATGAACGCGGCGCCGACCAACGGTCGCTGCAGCCGGACATCCATGGGCATACACTCGCCACAGGCGGGAGCGCCCGCCGCTGCCGGGAACCGTCATGTACCGTTCTGCCGCCCATTGCCTCGCTCTTTCGCTGCTGGCCTTCTGTGCTCCTGCCTTCGGCGCAGGCCAGGCACCGCCCGCCGATGTGGTGACGACCCCGACCATCACCGTGTCGGCCGCACGTGTGCCGACCCCGGAAGAAGTGTTCGCCATTCCCGCGGACCTGCGTGCGATGCTCCAGAAGCAGGTGATCCAGCGCAGCTACTCCCGCGACCAGCGGCTGCAGGCGCTCGTGGAGATGATCTTCGACCAGCACGGGCTGGACCTGCAGTACGACGCCAATGCGACCTACACCGTCAGCGATATCTGGCAGCACCGCCGCGCCAACTGCCTGGCCTTCACCCTGCTGTTCGTGACGCTTGCGCGGGAGGCTGGCATCCAGGCCCGCGTGCAGGAAGTCGGGCAGGTGGTGTCCTGGTACCAGGACCAGGACGCGGGCGTGGTCTACAGCGTCGGCCACGTCAACGCCGGTGTCGACGTCGGTGGGCGCTTCGGTACCGTCGATCTGGACCGCAATGTGCTCTATGACCGCCGCGGGCCGGTTCCCGTCAGCCGTGCGCGGGCGTTGGCGCATTTCTACAACAACCGGGGTGCGGAGCGCCTCGCCGACGGTGATTTCGTCGGCGCGCGTGCATTCTTCGACGCGTCCCTGGCTCAGGACAGCGGGTTCGCTCCGGTGTGGAACAACCTCGGCGTGCTCGACCACCGCGAAGGCAACAACGAGGCGGCGCGGCAGGCGCTGGACCGATCGCTGCAGCTGGAAGGCCGCCAGGATGCCGCACTGACCAATGCCTCCGCGCTGTTCCGCAGCCTGGGCTTGACCGCGCAGGCACAGTCACTTGAGCGCCGGTTGAAGTCGGTGCAGCGCGAAGACCCGTTCGCGCAGTACATGTTCGGCGCCAAGGCCGAACGTGCCGGCCAGCTGGACCAGGCGATCCGCTATTACCGGCAGGCCGTGCGCCTGTATGACACCGCGCATCAGTTCCACTTCGGGCTGGCACGGGTCTATTTCCTGGCTGGCCAGCTCAAGCGCGCCGATCGCGAACTGCTGCGTGCGCAGGAACTGGGGGGCGCGCCGGAGCAGGCGCGCTACCAGGCCAAGCTGGACAGCCTGGCCCGCTGGCGCGCGCAGCAGCAGGCCAAGCGCTGAAGGCGATCAGGCCTTCTTGAGGAAGCAGGTCTTCAGGACCAGGCCCTTGATCTTGTCCGAGTTGCCTTCGATGTGCTCGGCGTCATCCTCGACCAGGCGGATGTTGCGGATCACGGTGCCCTGCTTGAGCGGGATCGAGGAGCCTTTGACCTTCAGGTCCTTGATCACGGTGACGGTGTCGCCGGCCTGCAGGGTGTTGCCGTTGCTGTCACGCACGACCAGGGTGGAACCGGCGCTTTCCTCGGCGGTCCATTCGAAACCGCAGTCGGCGCAGATCCACAGCGCACCATCGGCGTAGGTGTTTTCCAGGGTGCACTGCGGGCAGGCGGGGGCAGAAGACATCAGCAAGTACCTCAAAGTGAATCAACAGCCGCCATTGTAACCGCCTGGCTCCCTGCCCTTTTCCGGCCAGCGCCCGGCGGCTCGCATGACCCGATCCGGAACCCCCATCCAGAACAGAAGGCCGCAGGAACTTGCAGTCGGCGACGAACTGCAGCAGAGTGCGCGGCCCCTGATCGCCCCCGGAACTCCCCATGCGCCTCGGCATCGACTTCGGTACCAGCAACTCCGCCGCCGCCATCGTGCATGAGGGGAAACTGCTGCCGATCCGCTTCGGCGACGCCGAGCAGTTCCGCACCAGCGTGTACTTCCCTGGCGTGGTGCCCGACCCGGACGACTTCCAGCTCGACGCCGGCCAGGAACACGAGCTGCAGCAGATGATCGACAGCGCCGCGCGCGCGGCCCGCGCCGCCGGCCAGGAACGCACGCCGCAGGCGCTGCGCCGCGAAGCCCTGCGCGCACTGCGCCGGGAATGGATGGAAGCCCGCGCCGGCAAGGAACGCAGCGCCAGCGACCTGCTGCAGAACGCGGTCTACGGCGACGACGCGCTGGAAGCCTATTTCGAGGAACACGAAGGCAACCTGGTGCAGAGCCCGAAGTCGATGCTGGGCTACAACCTGCACCCGCGCGCGAAGCAGACCATCACCGGCATCGCCGCGCACATCCTCGAGCACATCCGCCTGACCGCCAGCGCCCAGCTTGGCCAGCCGCTGCGTGCCGCCCTGCTCGGCCGCCCGGTGCAGTTCCGCAGCTCGATCGGCGCGGCCGGCAACGATCAGGCACTGGACATCCTGCGCGAAGCCGCCACCCAGGCCGGTTTCGACCAGATCGATTTCCTCGAGGAACCGGCCGCGGCGGCCATGCATTACCACGCCGAAAGCCGCGAGCGGCACCAGGCGGTGATCGTTGACATCGGCGGCGGTACCACCGATATCGCCCACGCCGAGGTTGGTGGCGATGCTGCGCCGCGCATCCACCGCGCCTGGGGTATCGCCCGTGGCGGTACCGACATCGATCTGGCGCTGAGCCTGTCCAGCTACATGCCGCTGTTCGGCCGCGGCATCACCCGCGTGCCCGCCCACCACTACGTGGAAGCCGCCACCGTGCAGGACATGACGCGCCAGCGCGACTTCCGCCAGCACAAATACGACCATGTCGACGAACCGTGGGGCGCGCGCCTGCAGGCCCTGCAGGACACCGGCAACACCGCCCGCCTGTACCGTGACGTCGAACGCGCCAAGATTGCTCTCAGCGCCGCCAGCGAACACCGCAGCACGCTGGACTACATCGCCCGCGACCTGCATGCCGACAGCAGCGCCGACGGCCTGGCCGCCGCCGCCCATGGCTACCTGGAGCAGATCCGCGAGCTGCTGGCCCAGGTCCGCAGCGACATCGGCGGCGACCCAGACGCGGTGTTCCTGACCGGCGGCATGTCCCGTGCCGGCTACCTGCGCCAGGCCGTGGCCGAGGCCTTCCCGGGGGCCCGCATGGTCCACGGCGAGCCCTCGCTGGGCGTGGTCCAGGGCCTTGCGCTGGCGGCAGCCAGCCAGGATTAACAAAACGTTACGCGGTCTAAGTTACTCTTGGTCGGCTAGAACCACGCTGCACCTTCCGCCGGCCACGCCGGTGTGTGTTCACAGTGCAGCCTGGCCCGCCCCGCGGGCCTAGCGGCCATGCCTTCCTGGCTCGTTCATGGTCCGCGCAGCACCTGAGCCGCCATCGAGACCCGCTTTGGGCACCCGCCAGGCCCCTGTGGCCTTACAACCTGACGCAGCACCTGCACCCATCGACTGCCGCCGTTGTGACGCGGTCTGTTGCCGGCTGCCCGTGCTGCTGCAGCCCGGCGACCACGTGCCCGGCCAGTTCCTGTCACGCGACACCCACGGCCGTGCCGTGATGGCGCGCAACGAGGAAGGCTGGTGCGCGGCGATCGATCCCTATCACCTGCGCTGCACGATCTATTCGCAGCGCCCGGCGATCTGCCGCCAGTTTTCGATGGGCGGCGATGACTGCCGCCGCGAGCGGCAGGACTACCTGCGCCAGGCCGATGCCTGGGCGCTTTCCTCCCCTTCCACCTGACAGGAGCAACCATGCCCCGCAAGGCAAAGACCCCCGCGAAGGCCAGCAACAGCATCCGCAGCGAACGCAAGGGCGCGGCCGCCAGCACAGTGGTCAGCAGCGATTCGATCGCTTCGGACCTGGCAGCGTTCCGCAAGGCCGGTGGCAAGATCGAAGTCCTCGGCACCACCTGGGCACTGAAGAAAGCCAGCTGACCCAGTATCGACCGCGGCGGCGCTGCCGCCGCGGCCTGCCGGATCGCGTTCAGCGGTCCAGGCGTACCCGCACACTGCCCGAATGCGACTGGATGCGGATGTCACCATCACCGCCGCCCAGACGCGTATCGAGGTGGCTGCCCGGCCCATAGCGCGGCCGCTCCACCTGCCCGGCGTCACTGTTGATCGAACCACTGAAGCTGTTCACCGACAGCTGTGCCGACACCGTGCGCGGCAGGCTCAGCGTGACCGAGGCACTGACCGATTCGACGTTGATGCGGCCGCCGGGAGCCAACCCGGCCGCTGCCAGATCGATGCTGCCCGAGACGGTCTCCACCGCCAGCCGCTGCACGCGCCCGGCGTCCACCTCGACCCGGCCGGACACCGTCTGCGCACCGATATCACCGGACACGCCGCCGCCGGCCTCGATCCGGCCACTGACCGTGTTCACGTCCAGCTTCGGCGTCTGCAGGCGTGCGCTGACGCTGCCACTGACCGTGTTGAGCTTGCTGTCGCCACTGCGGCCAGCCGCGCTCAGGCTGCCGCTGACCGTGTCGGCCTGCAGCCGTCGCACATCGATGCCACTGATGTCCTGGCTGGCGCTGACCGTGCTCAGCAGCAGCTCCACCGAGCGCGGCACGTTCAGTACCAGCGTCGCGCCACCATTGCTGCTGCGGCGCGGGTATTCGATCTCCCAGCGCACACGGTTGGCACTTTTCTCCTGACGCAGCTGCAGGCCGTCGCTGAGCGTGCCGGTGAGCTGCACGTCATTGCGGTCCCAGCCACGCACGGTCACCTTGCCGGCCACATTGCTCAGCTCGATGCGACCGCCCGCGGCCAGGGTGTGGCGCTCGTCGATGCGGGTGTCGGCCAGCGCCACGGCAGGGGCCAGCAGCAGCGCGACACAGCAGGAAATCAGGGTTCGGGTCATGGGGGTCTCCTCAGGTCGTCAAGCCGGACTCGGCGGCATAGGCCGCCTGCCGGGTCAATTCCAGCCGCAGCGCGTAGGTGCGCTTGAGCTGGCCAAGCAGGTGCGGCGCACGCGGGTCCTGCGCCAAGGCGGCACGGATCTGCGCTGCGCTTTCATCCAGTTCGTGCAGCGCCGGCTGCCATTCCGGCGCCCGCCCATCGGGCAGCGAAGCGACGGCCTGCTGGTACTGCTCGGTCATCACCGCCGCCTGCAGCTGCAGGGTAGACGGCACCGGCGCGTCCGGCTGCGCATGGCGCCACGGCGCCACCGCGTAGAGCACCAGGCTGGCCGCCAATGCCGCACCGACCGGCAGCCACCAGCGACGCCGCGAGCGCGCTGGCAGGGCCACCACGTTGTCGCCCGGCGCAGGTGCCGCCTGCGGTTCACGCGGCGGCAGCTGCGCCGACAGGCGTGCCCAGCCATCGGTGGGTACGCCGCGTTCGGTCGGCAGCGCGCGCAGCCGGGCCAGCAGATCGTGGTCGGAATCGTGGTCGTGTGTACTCATGTCATGTCTCCCAGCCGTGCGCGCAACAGGCCGCGCGCACGATGCAACTGTGCCTTGGAACTGCCGACGGCCATCTGCAGCTGTTCGGCGATTTCCTGGTGTTTCCAGCCTTCGATGTCGTGCAGTACCAGTACCGCACGTGCCCGTGGCGGCAGTGTCGACAGTGCCCGTTCGAGGTCGCGCTCGGTGCCGGCGCAACGATCGTGCACTGCCAGCTCCTGCAACCCTCCGTCCACTTCGTCGAGGCTGTCGTGATCCTGCCCGCCCGCACGTCCGCGCAGCTCCATCAGTGCCGCGTTGACGCCCAGCCGGTGCAGCCAGGTCGACAGGCTGCTCTCGAAACGGAAGCCCGGCAGCGCCTTCCACGCCTGCAGGAACGTTTCC
The DNA here is from genome assembly GCF_032911605.1 of Stenotrophomonas mexicanensis. NCBI lineage: Bacteria > Pseudomonadati > Pseudomonadota > Gammaproteobacteria > Lysobacterales > Lysobacteraceae > Stenotrophomonas > Stenotrophomonas mexicanensis. Next base: position 29,321 of record NZ_JAWJTG010000039.1, on the reverse strand, counting down.
TGCAGCGCGTCCTCGGCGCGTGCCTGCTGGCCGCCACACAGCCGCCACAGCACAGCGAATACACGGGGCGCGTGGCGCCGGTACAGCAGTTCATAGGCAGCGGTATCTCCGGCGGCCGCCGCCCGCACCAGGGCGGGTTCATCGACGGCGTCGTTGGCGGCAGGCGGCGCGGGCATGGTGGTGTCGAGCATATCGCTTGGATGCGGCGACCCGGGAAAAGGTTTAGAGCCGATCGATGATCGATGGCATGCAACCTTTTGGGTGGCTGCTGCATCCATGAAAGGTCCTTCGCGAAATTGCCGTCCAGGAGTCCTGCCATGTCCAGCCCATCCTGCGCCGCCCTGCTGGTGATCACCGCCTGTGTCCTGCTGCAGGCGCTGGGCCTGTCACTGCAGCTGCGTCCCGACAATGGCCGCGCCTGCCTGCAGCAGCACCGCCAGGAGCTGGTGTGCGTGGCCTGGAACCCGGCGGTCGAATCCCCCGCACGCGCCGGGTAACATCAGGGGCCGCTCCCGCCGCCTGTTTTCGCCCCATGATGTTGTCGCTGAAGGATCACCTGCCCACCTGGACCCACCCGTGGTTGAACTACGCCGGCGTCGCCCTGCAGATCGTACTGGTGCTGCTGGTCGCATGGCTCCTGCGCGTGCTCGCCCGTCGCCTGATCCGCCGCTTCGCCGAGCACTACACGCTGCCGCCAGAGATGGTGATGGGTGCGCGCCGGATCACCAGTTTCGTGGTCTATTTCAGTGCCCTGCTGTACATCCTCAGCCTGCTCGGCGCGAAGCCGTCGGTGCTGTGGACCGCGTTCACCGGCTTTGCAGCCGTGGGCGCGGTGGCCTTCTTCGCGGCGTGGAGCGTGCTGTCCAACATCTTCTGCACGCTGCTGATCTTCACCACCCGCCCGTTCCGCCTGCACGACTACATCGAGGTGCTGGAAAACGGCGAGAAGCCGGGCCTGAAAGGCCGGGTGATCGACGTGAACCTGATCTACACCACGCTGCAGGAGACCGGCGACGGCCACGAGGGCACGGTGCTGCAGCTGCCGAACAACCTGTTCTTCCAGCGCACGGTGCGCCGCTGGCGCGACCCGGCGCAGGCCCCCGGCGGCATCCAGGGCGACGGCTGAGGGTGGTTTTCGGCAGGGCTGCGCCCTGCACCCGCTAAAGCCGTCAAGCCAAGGCAACAGCAACAGCAAAAGCCGGCATTTCGTGGGTTGGCGGTGTGGATCCGGTTGCTACGCAACGGGCTCTGACCCCAATTTGACTATCGATATCTGACAGATTTCATCCACGCATGGCGTGGATCTACTCGATCGCGGAGATCTGTCAGAGGCGGGACGGTGTGGGTAGGCAGGACCGTTGGCGCCATGGATGGCGCCATCGAGCCCTCATGGAAGGGTTTACGGCGTGTCCTGCCTACCCACACCGTCCCGCCTACCTACGGAATGCCAGCTTTTGCTGTTGCTGTTGCCTTGGCTTGAAGGCTTCGGCAGGTGCAGGGCTGCAAGCCCTGCCGAACAACCTTTACCTCAACTGGCTGTCCTTGCTGCCACGCCGGTTGTAGCCGGCATGCGCCTGCGCTTCGTCGTCATGCGCCTGCTGGCACGCCACGCACAGCCGTACCCCGGGCACGGCCTGGCGCCGCGCCAACGGGATCGGCGCGTCGCATTCCTCACAATGTTCCAGACCAGGCCCCTCGCGCAGCTGGCGCCGCGCGCGGGCGATCGCATCGTCGACGGTGGCGTCGATCTGGTCCTGGACCGCGCCGTCTCCCGCCCAACCGGTGGCCATGGCCATCCTCCGCAGGTGTGTCGCCTGATATGGGGACGATACACCGCGCAGTAAACGGTAGCGCCGGGCCGTGCCGGGCGGGCCTTCAGCAAGCTGAGCAGAAGGCAGACGGGCCGGATCAAGCCGATTGCGGCTTAATCCCCTCCGTCCCCTTTTTGGCTTACCAGACCAGGTCGTCCGGCACCTGGAACTGGGCGTAGTAGGCGTCGTCTTCGGCGTTGCCGGTGGAGATTTCTGCGGTCGAGCCTGGCTGGCCGTGGTCGACGATGATCGCTTCCGGGGCACGTTCACGCACCTTTTCGGCGGCAGCGCGCGGCAGCAACGCGTAGCTCTCGCCGTGGGCGACGATGACCAGCACACCCACCGACAGCGCCTTGCGCAGCTTGGGGTCGATCAGCAGGGTGCGGATCGCCGCGCCGTCGCTGAATCGGTACTCGTCGTCGCCCTTGTGGGGCACGGCATGGGTGCTGATGATCTGCTTGGCCTGGGCCTTCTGTTCAGCCTGCCTGGCCTGGGCATTGCGCTCGGCGGCCAGTGCGCGGTCGCGCTCGACCTTCTCGGCGCGGGCCCGTTCAGCCTCGCGCTGGACCTCGGCCGAGGTCGATTCGGCCTTGCCCTGCCGGGCCTTGGCCTGCGCGCTCGCGGCAGCGCTGGCCTGCGACTTCTTGGCCAGGCCGGCCTTGAGCAATTGTTCCTGCAGCGCGTTGGGCTTTGCCATGGTCGATGCGTACCGCGTGTAATCTTGGATGTCCCCATTCTACCGACGCCCCGCCGCCCCTGCATGGCAGTCCTGAAGTACCTCACCGGCTATCCCGAACCCCTGGTCGCCCAGGTCAGTGAACTGCTGGCGCAGGGCAAGCTCGGCCCCTGGCTGCAGCAGCGCTATCCCGATCCGCACGAGGTGCGCAGCGACCGCCAGCTGTACGACTACACGCAGGAGCTGAAGGACCGCTACCTGCGCAAGTCGGTGCCGCTCAACAAGGTCTGCTACGACAACACGCTGGAAGTGATCAAGCACGCGCTGGGCACCCATACCGCCATCTCCCGCGTGCACGGCGGCCGCCTCAAGGCCAGCCGCGAGATCCGCATCGCCACCGTGTTCCGCCAGGCACCAGCGGCGTTCCTGCGCATGATCGTGGTGCATGAGCTGGCCCACCTGAAGGAAGCCGATCACAACAAGGCCTTCTACCAGCTGTGCCAGCACATGGAGCCGGAGTACCTGCAGCTGGAGTTCGATACCCGCCTGTACCTGACCGAGCTGGCCAACCGCGGCCAGCGCTGACCGGCCGCAGCGGCTACACTGCGCGCCCCCTGCCTGACCTTTCCGCCATGGAACCGATCCGTCTCGACAAACGCCTGTCCGCCCTGCTCGGCATCCCGCGCGGTGAAGCGCGGCGCTACATCGAAGGCGGCTGGGTCAGCGTCAATGGCGAGGTGGTCGAGCAGCCGCAGCGCCCGGTCGATGACAGCGCGGTGATCGTCGTGGCCGAGCAGGCCAGTGATGAAAAGGCCGAGCGGGTCAGCATGCTGCTGCACAAGCCGGCAGGCGTTGCCGCTGAAACCCTGTGCGCGCTGGTCAGCAGTGACAGCCGCAGCGAACTTGATGCCAGCGACATCCGTCCGCTTCAGCGTCACTTCCACGGCCTGCAGCTGGCCGCCTCGCTTCCGGCCAGCGACAGCGGCCTGGTGGTGGTCAGCCAGGACCCGGCCACGCTGGCCCATCTGCAGCGCAATCTGGGCCGCACCGAACAGGAATACCTGATCGAAGTGGCCGAAGGCGGTCCCGAGCGCGGCCCCTGGCTGATGGCGCGGCTGCAGCAGGAATCGGGCGGCGCCAAGGTCAGCTGGCAGAGCGAGCAGCGCCTGCGCTTCGCCGGCAAGGGCCTGACGGCCAAGGGCCTGCGCGTGGCGGTCACCGCTGCCGGCCTGCAGGTCGCGGCCGTGCGTCGGCTGCGGATTGGCCGCGTGGCACTGGGACCGCTGCCTGCGGGGCAGTGGCGTTACCTGGGCAGCGACGAGCGCTTCTGACCGCGAAGTCCCTGCCATCCACGCATGGCGTGGATCTACGGCGATAGGTCTGTTGGCTTTCATCCACGCACGGCGTGGATCTACCATCGGGGCATGAGCCTGCCCAAGCCCCTGTGGCGACGCCTGCTGCGCGTCGCTGCGATCATCCTCGCCGCGCTGTTGCTGCTGGTCCTGTCCGGGCTGCTGCTGGCCGACCACCTCACCCCGCAGGCACAGGGCGCACCCTCGCATGTGCTGCCACTGCAGCCGGCGCAGACCCGCATCGACCAGCAGATCGTGCCGCTGCAGGACGCACACCCCGGGCAGTCCGGCGTGGCGTTCCTCAGTGATGGCATGGATGCCTTCGCCGCGCGCGCGATGATCACCGCGCACGCAGGCCGCAGCCTGGACCTGCAGTACTACATCTGGCACGACGACCTGATCGGCCATCTGATGGCCAAGGCGCTGTACGACGCCGCCGAGCGCGGCGTGCGCGTGCGCATCCTGCTTGACGACATGAACGCCAAGGACAAGGACGCGTTGATGATGGCACTCGATGCGCATCCGAACATCGAGATCCGCCTGTACAACCCGTTCCGCAACCGCAGCGGCATCGCGCGCACGCTGGAGCTGGTGCAACGCGCTTTCAGCGTGAACCACCGCATGCACAACAAGAGCTGGATCGCCGACGGCCGCATCGCGATCGTCGGTGGCCGCAACATCGGCGAGGAATACTTCAGCGCGCGCGACGATGTGAACTTCCAGGACCTGGACCTGGTGGTGGCCGGCCCCGCCGTGCAGCAAGCCAACCAGATCTTCGACGACTACTGGAACAGCAGCACGGCGATCCCGATTTCCGCACTGGCCTCGTATACCGATGCACAGTTGCAGCAGCTGGTACGGCAGTCGGACCTGGATGCCATGCATGCCAAGGCACAGCCCTACCTGCAACGCGTGGCCGAGTCGCGCGCGCTGCAGCGGCCCAGCCCGGAACCGCTGCACTGGAGCGCGAACGTGCGCATCGCTTCCGATCCGCCGATGAAACACCGCGATGACGATCGCCGCGGCTGGCTGGTCAGCCGTCTCAGCGACGAATTGCGCAGCGCGCGGCGCAGTGCGCTGTTGATCTCGCCCTACTTCGTGCCCGGCAACGAGGGGGTCGAGGCGCTGTCGGCGCTGGCCGCACGCGGCGCGCAGGTGGGCGTGGTGACCAACTCACTGGCCGCCAACGATGTGGCAGCGGTACACGGCGGCTACATGGGCTACCGGGTGCCGCTGCTGAGGGCCGGCGTGCAGCTGTACGAACTGAAGGCACATGGCCAGCTGGATGCCAGCCTGTTCGGCAGCAGCGGCGCCAGCCTGCACACCAAGGCATTCGTGGTCGATGATCGCCGCGGTTTCGTCGGTTCGTTCAACCTCGACCCGCGTTCGGCCTACCTCAATACCGAAATGGGCGTGCTGTTCGATGACCCGGCGCTCGGTGCACAGCTGCGCGACGAGTACCTGCGCCTGGCCGGTCCGCAGCACAGCTGGTGGCTGGCGCTGGGGCGCGATGATGACCTGCGCTGGCTGGAGCGGCAGCCACCGCCGCACTGGGTGGAGGCCGAACCCGGGGCCAGCCTGGGCAAGCGCTGGACCGCGCGGGTGATCAGCTGGCTGCCGGTGGAATCGCAGCTGTAGCGCTCAGGGCGCAGGACCCGCCTCTTCCTGTCCGGTGTCATCCCGTGTTTCCACGCTGCGCCCATGCAGGCGCCGCCAGATCCAGCGCAGGGCATGCGGCGGCGCCGAAGGCAACTGTTCAAGCAGGGCCAGCATGCGGCTCTGGCTGGCATGTCCGTGCCGGCACAGCAGGCTGGCCGCTGCGGCCGTGCTGGCCAGGCGCAGGCTGTCGGCCAGCGGGCCATCCGCCTCGGGCGCCAGCGCCTGGTGCACCGGCTCGGGCAGCTCCCAAGCCGCAGCCACGCGTTGCGCCAACGGCAGCGACCACTGCTGGAGCAGCTGCAGCGCCAGCGCCGGTTCCACCGTTTCATCGCGTGCCTGCGCTTCCTGCAGCAGCTGGCGCATCACCAGTGCGGCCCCCAGCCCCTGTACCAGGCCCAGCCACTGGGCGGCGAAGGCATCGCCGAAAGTGACCGTGCGCGCGTGGTCAGCGGCTGCGCGCGAGGCCAGCAGTGCGTGCTCCCAGATGATCGTGCTGAACTGCGGAAACACCTCGCACTGCACCTGCATCACCGGCTGCACCAGAACTGCGCTGATGATCTGTCGCACGCCTTCGGTACCGACCAGCGTCACCGCCCGCTGCAGGCTTTCCACCGGGCGCTCGTGCACCTTGTAGGCCGGGCTGTTGGCGATGCGCAGCAGGTTGCCGGTCAGCACCGGGTCCTGGCCGATGATCGCCGCCATCACCCGCGCCGACGCAGCATCGTCGTTGACCGTCTGGATCAGCTGCGGCAGCAGTTGCGGGCGGCGCGGCAGCTGACGGGCCGCCCAGTCCCGGTCCTGCAGCGCGCGCGCCACCGCCTCGCCCAACCCCGCAGCCTGCACCGCTGTGGATTCACCGGCCAGGCGCGGGTACAGGGCCAGCGCATGCAGGCCACGCTGCAGATGTGCAGCGATCTCGGCCGAAGGCAGAGCCTCGCCCTGCAGGCTGGCCGCAGCCGCCGCCACCGCCTGCCGCGACGCCGCCGCCAACCGGGACGGTGCCGTCCCGGTCGAGCGCGCCAGCCAGCCACGCAGTGATCGCCACCAGGCCGGCGTCATCGCCGCCCGCCCTGTCGTTGTGGTGCCCTTGCCGTCACTGACCGCCCTGCCTCTTCACGCGAATCCGGCCACCCGCCGTCGTCGCAGCATCGGCCGAACTTTCATCTTCTTTAACCGGAAGGCCACCGATGTCGACGGCACCGGCCGGGGGAATGGACTAGAATGGCGCCGCGCGACCCGTCCCCCTGCACCGACGACGTCGCTTTTTTTGTTTTGGGACCCTACCGTTCACTGGCCGTTCGCTGCAGTTCGCCGCTGATCGCGCCATCGGAGACGCCATGCTATTCGAAACCCTCGCCACCACCGGCCACGAACAGGTGGTGTTCTGCCACAACCACGACGCCGGCCTGAAGGCGATCATCGCCATCCACAACACCACCCTCGGCCCGGCCCTGGGCGGCGTGCGCATGCGCCCCTACGCCAGCACCGACGAGGCGCTGGCCGATGCGCTGCGGCTGAGCCGGACGATGACCTACAAGAATGCGCTGGCCGGCCTCAACGTGGGTGGCGGCAAGGCGGTGATCATCGGCGACCCCAAAGTGGACAAGACCGAAGTGCTGTTCCGTGCCTTCGGCCGCTATGTCGATTCACTGGGCGGGCGCTACATCACCGCCGAGGACGTCGGAACCGACGTCAACGACATGGAGAACATCTACCTGGAAAGCCAGTTCGTGACCGGCGTGCACCAGGTCCATGGTGGCTCCGGCGATCCCGCCCCGTTCACCGCCTACGGTGCGCTGCAGGCACTGATGGCGTCGATGCGCTTCAAGTTCGGCCATGAGGAAGTGGGCAAGACCAGCATCGCCGTGCAGGGCCTGGGCCACATCGGCATGGAACTGGTGAAGCTGCTGCGCGACCGCGGTGCCAAGCTGTACGTCACCGACCTGGACAGCGCGCTGGTTGATCGCGCGGTCAGCGATTTCGGCGCCGAAGCGGTCAAACCGGATGAGATCCACGAGGTGAACGCCGACGTGTTCGCACCGTGCGCGCTGGAAGGTGCGATCAACGCCGACACGCTGCCGCGGATCAAGGCGAAGATCATCTGCGGCACCGCCAACAACCAGCTGTCGAGCCTGGAAATCGGCGACGAGCTGCATGCGCGCGGCATCCTGTATGCGCCGGACTATGCAGTCAACGCCGGTGGCGTGATGAACGTGTCGCTGGAGATCGATGGTTACAACCGCGAACGCGCAATGCGCCTGATCCGCAGCATCTACCACAACCTCACCCGCATCTTCGAACTGTCGCAGCGCGAGAACATCGCGCCGCAGCGTGCCGCCGACCGCATCGCCGAAAGCCGCATCCTGTCGATCGGCAAGCTGAAGATGCCGCTGGGCCGCAGCACCCCGCGCCTGGGCAACCTGCGCGGCGGTTGAACCTGCCGATGTCGCGCCGGGCATGACCCGGCGCGAGCCGTCCTTCAGAAGCCGGTGCTGTAGCGCAAGGCGGCCTGCCGCGCACCTTCGCCACCAACGCGCTGGTCGAAGCCCAGGCTCAGGCGGCCATTGCGGCCCCACCACGATTCCAGCGCCACGCCGATCAGCGCACTGCCGCGCGGCGCGTTCCAGCCCGCCAACGGCGCCCAGGCATCGACGCCGACGAAGCTGGCCTGCCAGTCCGCATCCGCACCATCAAGCCGTTGCTGCCATTCGGCATGCCCACGCAGCGTCCAACGCCCCCAGCCGCGCTCGCCGCGGATACCGGCCAGCATCTGGCTGCGCTGCACGCGGTTGGCATCGCCCCGCAGGCCGAAACCAAAGCCGCCGAGTTCATTGAAGGCGTCGGTCTCCACACGCGTGGTGCTGGCACCGACGTAGGGCGTCATCGATGCGCCCGCACGCCCCAGCCGGTACCCGCCCTCCACGCTGGCACTGCTGAAACGGCCGCCGTACCGCGCGGAGACACCATAGGCACCCGCACCGAGCAGCAGCTGACGATCCAGCGCGCGGGTGAACTGTCCGCTCCCCACCTGGGCCAGCGCGTAGCCACGTCCCAGATTCCAGCCGGCATACAACTGTGCCTGCGCCTGGCGATCACGCCCACGATCACCGCCGAAACTGCTGCCACCAGTGCTGCGGGTCTCACCAAACGCCACGCCCATCAGGCCGTTGCTGCCCAGTGGCAGATCCTGGCCGGCCATCCAGCCCCGGCTGTCGGCAGCGTTGCCGGCGAAGCTGCCCTGCCCCGCCTCACCCAGCGCGCTCTGCCAGCTCCCGCGCAGGCGCGGTGCGACCTGTACACGATCAAAGCGCTCGGCGATCGCACGCCGCGACATGTCGATGCTGTCGAAGGTCGCTGCTTCGGCTCGCGCATGCGCTTGACCGGACAGGCTCTGCAGGCTGGCGGCCAGGCCCTGCGGGCCACCGCCGGTCCACTGCAGGGCACCGGCCGCTGCACCAAAGGCCGATCCCTGCAGGCCTGCGTTTTTGTCCAGCGCTGCGAATGCACCCTCCAGGCGCTGTGCTGCCGCCTGGGCGGACGCCCCCAGCCCGCTGGCCGCTGCGGTGACGCTGACCTGGGTCAGGTTCAACCACGCGTTGTTGCTGTCATAGCCGTAGCTGCTCTGCAGCAATGACAGCCCCTGCAGCCCACTGGAGGTAGCCGGCGTACTGAAGGTGCCGCTGAGTCCGCCTGCCGCATGGATCAGGTCCTGCCGGCTGCCGTTCTGTGGCACGTAGCCGGAAACGAAGCCATGCACGCGCACACCACCGTCGATCGCGGCATTGCCGGTGACCTGCAACGCATTGGCGCCCAGTGCGATCATCAACTGTGCGCCGGCCTGCTGGGTGTAGTTGCCCTCGATGGTGCCTGTGGTGTTGCCGGTGGTGAGGAATACGCTGCTGCCGTTGACCACATTGCCGATCACGCGGGGCGTGCCGCCATTGAACTGCAGGCCGGTCGAATCCGGATCGGACTGGCCGAGGATGGTCACGTTGGAACGGATCACGCCACCGTTCTGCAGCGACAGGATGCCGCGTTCGATGCGGGTTGCTCCGGTGTAGCTGTTGTTGCCGGCCAGCACCAGGGTGCCCCCGCCCTGCTTGACCAGCCCGCCGCTGCCGACGATATCGTTGCGCCACGCCGAGCCGGTCGAGGCCAGATCCACGTTGGCGACCACATCACCCCAGTCGAAACGACCCGGACCGTTGATCGCACGACCGATGTCGAGCAGGCCGTAGCCGAACACCGGATCCACGCCCGGCGCGCCGATATCCTTGGCGGTGCCCAGCAGGGTCTGCCGCACCAGATCGTTGCTGAAGTACGGGAAGCGCTCCCAGACCAGCGCCGCCGCACCGGAAATCAAGGGCGCCGCGAATGACGTGCCGTAGTTCCAGTAGTAGCTGCCACCGTCGGCATCGGGGTAGACCGCGCTGCCGGGCGCCGCCAGGCAGTAGCGGGCCGCCTGGCCACAGGCATTGGCATAGCTGGCCAGCGTACCGGGCGCATACGGATCCACGGCGGTGGCCACCAGCCAGCCGCGCTCCAGGTCGGCAGCCGGCAGCGTGCCGGCCACGCCCTGCTGGCTGGGCAGTGCGGCCAGGCTGCTCGGCTCGCTGCGGCCATCATTGCCCGCGGCGAACACCACCAGCCCGCCATGGTTGATCACGAAGGGGCGATATTCGGCGGCCACCTGCGCGGTGGTCGGCAGATCGGTCCAGTACAGGCCGCCCCACGAATTGTTCATCACCTTCACGTTGTAGCTGATCAGGTCCTGGTGGACCTGCGCCACGCCCAGCGGGCCGCTGAAGGAATTGCCCTTGCCGCTGCCGTCATCGACCGGCGGCTTGTCGGCAATGATCCGTGCCGACACGATCTGCGCCTTTGGCGCGATGCCACCCGGCCAGGAGCCCGTTGCCGCGCCGGCAGCGAGGCTGGCCACGGCGGTGCCGTGGCCGACCACATCATCGACACCCAGATTGTTCCTGGCCGGATCGATGTAGTTGAGGTTGGCCAGCACCCGGCCATTCAACGCCACCGCATTGCGCTGCACGCCGGAGTCGACGATGCCGATGCGCACGTTCTGGCCGGTCAGGCCGGCAGCCTGTGCGGCGCGCGCATTGGTGACTGACAGATGCGCGTCGAAGGCCGGCTCCTGCGGTTTGACCGGGGGCGGCGTCGTCGGTGGCGGGGTAGTCGGTGGCGGCGGTGGTGGCGGGGTATCGATGCGCACGTTGCCGCCCCCGCCACCTCCACCACAGGCCGTCAGCGCTACCGCCAGCGCGGTTCCCAGGGCAGACCTCACCATCATCGTGCGTTCCATCGATTCCTTCCCATGAACGTTGTCCTGCCTTCATCCCGGCAGGCGTGCGGCCGCGCCCAGCGGCGGCCCTCCCCGACCCTCTATACTTGGGTCGACCCCCACGCAGTCTGCCGGGAAACCGGGGCACATCCAACGGCCCCCGGTCTCCTTTCCGAACATTGCTTACGCATCAACGAGATTGCCATGTCCAACATCGTCATCGCCGCCGCCAAGCGCACCGCCATCGGCTCCTTCCTCGGCCAGTTCAACGGCGTGCCGACCCCGACCCTCGGCGCGGCCGCCATCGCTGCCGCCCTGGAACAGTCCGGCATCCCGGCCAGCGACGTTTCCGAAGTCCTCATGGGCTGCGTGCTGCCGGCCAACCTCGGCCAGGCGCCCGCCCGCCAGGCGGCGATCGCTGCCGGCATCCCGCTGTCGACCGGTGCCACCACGCTGAACAAGGTGTGCGGCTCGGGCATGAAGACCATCATGCTCGGTCATGACCTGATCAAGGCCGGTTCGGCCAGCATCGTTGTCGCCGGCGGCATGGAATCGATGTCCAACGCGCCGCACATGCTGCCGAACTCGCGCACCGGCAACCGCTTCGGCAACTTCCAGGCGGTCGATCACATGGCCCACGATGGCCTGGTCAACGCTTATGACGGCAAGGCGATGGGTGAATTCGCCGAATGCGCCGTGGACAAATACCAGTTCAGCCGCGAAGAGCAGGACGCCTACGCCATCGAATCGGTCAAGCGCGCGCAGGCGGCGCAGGCCAACGGTGCGTTCGCCGATGAAATCGTCGCGGTGAAGGTCGCCACCCGCAAGGGCGAGGTCGAGGTCACCACCGACGAGCAGCCGGGCCGCTCGGACATCGCCAAGATCCCGACCCTGCGCCCGGCCTTCAAGAAGGACGGCAGCGTCACCGCCGCCAGTTCCTCCAGCATCTCCGACGGCGCTGCTGCAGTGGTCCTGCTGACCGAGGAAGATGCAGCCGCTCGCGGCATCACCCCGCTGGCCCGCATCGTCGGCCACGCGACCCATTCGCAGGAACCGGAGTGGTTCACCACCGCCCCGATCGGCGCGCTGCACACGCTGCTGGACAAGACCGGCTGGTCGCTGGACCAGGTCGATCTGTTCGAGATCAATGAAGCCTTCGCCGTGGTGGCGATGGCGCCGATGCGCGAACTGGGCATTCCGCACGACAAGCTCAACGTGAATGGCGGCGCCTGCGCACTGGGCCATCCGATCGGTGCCTCCGGTGCACGCCTGGTGGTGACCTTGGTCAACGCCCTGCGCACGCGCGGTGGCAAGCGCGGCATTGCCACCCTGTGCATCGGCGGCGGCGAAGCAACCGCAATCGCCATCGAATTGATTTAAAAAGATTTAACGATGATTTCGCAAAAATGAATGCGGGATCGCTTGACACCCAATCTTGGCTTGTCATCATGTTGTCGGCGCGCAGCATGCGCGTTGCCTAATTCTAACGACGAGGATTCACACAATGAGCATCAACAAGCTGCTGGTCGCGATGTCCCTGGCTCTGGCCCTGGCCGCCTGCTCGAAGCAGGAAGCTGCCCAGGACGCCGCTGCTTCGGCCAACGAAGCCGCCACCGAAGCCCAGGCTGCTGCCGACCAGGCCGCCGCTGCTGGCGCCCAGACCGCCGACGCTGCCCAGCAGGCCGCTGACACCGCCGCCACCGCTGCTGACGCTTCGGTTGACGCTGCTGCCCAGGCTGGCGCTGCTGCCACCGACGCCGCTGCCGGCGCCGCTGCTGACGCTGCCAAGGCTGCTGAAGGCACCGCTGAGAAGGCCAAGGACGCTGCTGAAGAAGCCAAGAAGTAATAACTTCTTTCTTCACGCTGTTCTGGAAAAGCCGCTGGTTCGCCAGCGGCTTTTTCTTTTTTCGAATGCGCGCGACTGAGCCGCTGCATCGCGACCCCGTCTTCACAACGGCATGAATAGGCTGGCGTCCCCATCCATTGCAGTACCGGAGACCGCCATGAAGATTCGTCCGATCACCACCACCCTGCTGGCCGCCTCCCTGCTGCTGGCCCTGGCCGCCTGCAAGGGCCCGGAAGCCGAACAGGCCAAGCAGGACGCACAGCAGGCTGCCGACAGCGCAGGCGCTGCCGCCCGTGACGCCGTGGACAAGGCCGCCGAAGCCACCCGCGACGCCGCCGACAAGACCGCTGCCGCGTCCGAGCAAGCCGCCGCCGATACCCAGCAGGCGCTGGACAAGGCTGCAGACGCCACCGCCAACGCCGCCGACAAGGCCAAGGACGCCGCAACCGATGCCGCCGCACATGCCAGCGACGCCACCGCGAACGCCGCACAGAAGGTCGCCGACAAGGCCCGCGATGTCGCCAATGACGCCAAGGCCAACGCCGCCAAGGAAGAAGCCAAGCACTAACGGTTCGTTCGCCGGGCATGGCCCGGCGCTACCGACCAGCCGAGCATCGGCTCGGCTGCACAGGAAAAGCCGCGGCACTGCCGCGGCTTTTCTGCTTTTCGCTCTCTGCTCTTTCTGTTGATTCCGTGGTGGACGCGTACGGAAAGTGTCCACGGACGCGCGGGTAGGTTGCGCAGGGGCGTAAGCGCCATGGATGGCGCGCCCGAGCTTACATGGACGTACTTGCAGCGCCCCCTGCGCGATCTACCCGCGCGGCCCACCCATCAGTATCAGCGCCCACCACGAGGGGCTCCGCCGTTGGCCGCCTCCTACGGCAGCGCGCGCGCCAGCATCGCCGTCAGCTCCACCCCCGCCGGCAGCGTCCCGAACGCCAGCCCGTGCTCCCCTTCCAGCCGGCTACGCACGAATGCCTCCGCCATCGGGCTGCGCGCACGCAGCAGCAGCGCCGCCTGCAGCAGCAGCGCAGTGCGCTCGCAGAACAGCCGCGCCTGCGCTTCCTCCGGTGGCGGTGCCGCTGCCCAACGCTGCAATGCCGCTGCATAGCGCCCATCACGGTCAGCCACCGATGCCAGCTCACCGCGCAGCGCCGCCATCGCCTCCGGTTCACGCGCCAGCGCACGCAGCACATCCAGGCACTGGATGTTGCCGCTGCCCTCCCAGATCGAATTCAACGGTGCCTGCCGGTACAGGCGCGGCAGCATCGACTCCTCCACGTAGCCCGCACCACCCAGGCATTCCTGCGCTTCATTGACAAAGGCGGGCGCGCGCTTGCACAGCCAGTACTTGCCCAGCGCCGTCCCCAACCGCGCCATCGCGGCTTCATTGGCATCCACACCGGCGCGATCCACCGCGCGCGCGATCCGCATCGCCAACACCGTGGCCGCTTCGGACTCCAGCGCCAGATCAGCCAGCACGTTGGTCATCAGCGGGTGCTCGACCAGCAGCTTGCCGAAGGTACGTCGATGACGTGCGTGGTGCAGCGCCTGCGCCAGCGCCATGCGCATCTCCGCCGCTGCACCCAGCATGCAGTCCAGGCGGGTCATCATCACCATGCCGATGATGGTGGCCACGCCGCGCCCCTCTTCGCCCACGCGCCATGCCTGTGCGCCGCAGAACTCGACCTCACTGGAAGCGTTGGCCCAATCGCCGAGCTTGTCCTTCAGCCGCATCAACCGGAACGCATTGCGGTCACCATCGGCCAGCCGGCGCGGCATCAGCAGGCAGGTCAGGCCTCCCGGCGCCTGCGCCAGCACCAGGAAGCCATCGCACATCGGTGCGGAAAAGAACCACTTGTGGCCGACCAGACGGTAACGCTCGCCATCGATCGGTTCGGCGCGCGTACTGTTGGCACGGACATCCGAGCCGCCCTGCTTCTCGGTCATGCCCATGCCCAGGGTGATGCCGGCCTTGTCCGCCACCGGCACGTCGCGCGGGTCATAGACCGGCGCAGCGGCCTTGCGCGCCCACTCGGCCAGATGCGGCTGCGAATGCAGTACCGCCACCGCCGCATGGGTCATGGTCAACGGGCAGCTGGTGCCCGCCTCGGCCTGGTGATGCAGGTAGCTCAACACCGCACGTGCCACGTGCGCGCCGGGCTGCGGCTCATGCCAGGACAATCCAGCGACGCCGTGCGATTTTGCCGTGTCCATCAACTGGTGATAGGCCGGATGGAACTCCACGGTGTCGATGCGATGGCCCTGTGCATCATGCGTGCGCAGCCGCGGACGATCACGGTTGGCATCGAAGCCGAGGCGGTACAGTTCATCACCGGCGAGTGCACCATAGACACCCAGTCGCGGCGCGAAGCTGGCGGCGCCTTCGCGCTGTACGGCCTCCATCAGCGCCACGTCGTCGGTCCACAACTGTCGCCCTGCGAACGGCGGCGGCTGGTTCAACACCACATGGGTTTCATACGGTGCGTAGCTGCTGAAGCTGGGTCCACTCATCCGGTCCATCCTGGCGGCAAGAGGTCTGCGGCCCGATTGTGCCGCATCGCCTGCCAAGCCCGTGTTCAGGCCGGTTCTCACCCTCTGCACGAGACGCAGGCCACAGTGACCGCATGGCAGGCAACGACGATCTGGTGGTGCTGCGCCCGGAGGGGCTGTACTGCGCCGCCGGCGATTTCCATATCGACCCGTGGCGACCGGTAGCGCGCGCGGTCATCACCCATGGCCACGGCGACCATGCCCGCCCGGGCATGAGGGAGTACCACTGCAGCGAAGGCAGCCTGCCGATCCTGCGCTGGCGCCTGGGTGACGTGCCGGTGCAGGCGCATGCCGAGGGTGTGCCGTTCCGCCTCGGGCAGGTGCAGGTATCGCTGCATCCGGCCGGCCACGTGCTCGGTTCGTCACAGGTACGCATCGACGACGGGCGACAGGTCTGGGTCGCCTCCGGCGACTACAAGCGACAGCCTGATCCGACCTGCACACCGTTCGAAGTGGTGCCCTGCGATACCTTCATCACTGAAGCCACGTTCGCACTGCCGATCTACCGCTGGCCGGACACGCCGGCGGTGGCTGCAGAGATCGTGGCGTGGCGCCGCGAATGCGAACAACGTGGCGAAGCCGCGATCCTGCTGTGCTACGCATTGGGCAAGGCACAGCGGGTGCTGGCCGAGCTGCTGCCGCTGGACGATCGACCAGCCTGGCTGCACGGCGCCATCGCCAATGGCGTGGCGGTGTACCGGCAGGCCGGCGTACCGATGCTGGAGACGCTCGCGGTGGCCGAACAGGGCCGCCAGCCGGACGCGGCGGGCCAGTTGATCCTCGCCCCACCCTCGGCCGCGGGCACACCATGGATGCGCCGCTTCGGCCGCCACCAGCTGGGTTTCGCCTCGGGCTGGATGCAACTGCGCGGCAACCGCCGGCGCCGCAATGTCGATCGCGGTTTCGTCATTTCCGATCACGCCGATTGGCCAGCACTGCTGCAGACCATCGAACAGACAGGCGCGCAGCGGGTGATCGCTACCCATGGCAATACCGATGCGTTGATTCCGTTCCTGCGCGAGCGCGGCGTGGCTGCCGAAGCCTTCCGCACCGATTTCGGGAGCGAGGAATGAAGGCCTTCGCTGCGCTCTACCAGCGCCTGGACCGCAGCACGGCTACGCTGGACAAGCGTGCAGCCCTGGTCGACTACTTCCGCCAGGCGCGCGCGCACGATGCGGCATGGGCGATGTACCTGCTCAGCGGTGGCAAGGTGGGCGGCGCACGCCGGAAGATCGCCGCCAGCGGCGAACTGCGCGGCTGGATTGCCGAAGAATCCGGCTTGCCCCCCTGGTTGGTGGAAGACAGCTATGCGCAGGTGGGTGACCTGGCCGAAACGCTGACCCTGCTGCTGGATGATCCATCGCAGCCAGCCGCCGACCGCCCGTTGGCTGATTGGATCGAACAGCATCTGCTGGCCGTGGCCAACCAACCCGAGGCAGTACGCCGCGCTGCGGTCGTCGCCGGGTGGCGGCAGCTGTGCAGCAGCGAACGCCTAGTGTTCAACAAGCTGCTGACCGGCGCCCTGCGCGTTGGCGTTTCGCAGCGACTGGTACAGCAGGCACTGGCGGAATGGTCCGGCCTGGACATCGCACGCATCGCCCAGCGCATGCTCGGCGAGTGGGTCCCCTCGCCCGGGCTGCTGGCTCAACTGCTGTCACCGGACGAGCTGCCGTCCGACCGCCAGCAGCCCTACCCCTTCTTCCTCGCTTCCCCTCTGGAAGGCGATCCTGCCGAACGCCTCGGCGCGATCGACGACTGGCTGCTGGAATGGAAATGGGATGGCATACGCCTGCAGCTGCTGCGCCGGCGTGGCGAAGTCGCGCTGTGGTCCCGTGGCGAGGAACGACTGGATGGCCGCTTCCCCGAGATCGAGCACGCCGCGATGGCGTTGCCGGAGGGCTGCGTGCTGGACGGAGAGCTGCTGGCCTGGGACGAGACCGCCAACCTGCCGCGCGCATTCACCGCCCTGCAGACCCGCATCCAGCGTCGCAAGCCAGGAGCAGCGACTCTGCGCAACACGCCGGTACGCGTGCTCGCCTATGACCTGCTGGAGCACGACGGCGCGGACCTGCGTGAGCTACCGTTGCAGGAACGGCGTACGCGGCTTGCCGCGATCATCGGTGCACTGGACGATGTGCGGATCCAGCTGTCGCCCGACGTTGCCGCCGTCGACTGGCCGCAGGCGGCGGCGATGCGCGATGTGGCACGCGAACGTGGCGTGGAAGGGCTGATGCTGAAACGACGCGGCTCGCCCTACCTGGCTGGGCGACGCCGCGGTGACTGGTGGAAATGGAAGGTCGATCCGCTCACCATCGATGCGGTGCTCTTGTACGCACAGGCTGGCCATGGGCGGCGCAGCACGCTGTACACCGACTACACCTTCGGCGTCTGGGACGGCGACACGCTGGTGCCGGTGGCCAAGGCGTATTCGGGCTTGGACGACAAGGAGATCCTCGCGCTTGACCGCTGGATCCGCGCCAACACCCGCGAGCGTTTCGGGCCGGTGCGCAGCGTACGCGCCGAACAGGTGTTCGAGCTGGGTTTCGAAGCGGTCAACCGCAGCAGCCGGCACAAGTCGGGGATCGCCGTGCGCTTTCCGCGCATCCTGCGCTGGCGCCACGACAAGCCTGCCAGCGAGGCCGATCAGCTGGCCAGCCTGCAGGCGCTGGCGCGATGACCCGCAGCCAGGCACTGCGCCGGCTGGAAGACTGGTTCGCGGCACGCGGCTGGCGCTCACTGCCCTTCCAGCGCGCGATGTGGCGCCACTACCTGGCCGGCGAGTCCGGGGTGCTGCATACGCCCACGGGCAGCGGCAAGACGCTGGCGATGTTCGGCGGGCCGTTGCTGCAGGCGCTGATCGATCCACCGCCCTCGCCCCGCGCCAGTGCGGTGCGCCCATTGCAGGTGCTGTGGGTAACGCCCTTGCGCGCGTTGGCCAGTGATACCGCACGCGCGCTCCAGGCCGTCGTCGACGGCTTGGGACTGGGATGGCGTGTCGGCCTGCGCAGCGGTGACGCCAGCAACCGCGAGCGGCGCCAGGCCCGCGAAGGCCGCATCGACGTACTGGTAACTACGCCCGAATCACTGGCGCTGCTGCTGAGCTATCCGGATACGTTGCCGCGCATGCGCCAGCTGCGCTGCGTGGTGGTGGACGAATGGCATGAGCTGCTGGGCAACAAGCGCGGTGTGCTGCTGCAGTTGAACCTGGCGGTGTTGCGCGATGCTGCGCCTGCAGTGCAGCTGTGGGGGCTTTCGGCCACGCTGGGCAACCTGGATGAGGCGCGCGACGTGCTGCTGCCCGGACAGCCCGACGCGCCGATCGTGCAGGGCGTGCGCCCGCGCGCGATCAGCGTGCGCAGCCTGCTGCCGGAACCCGGCGAACGTTTTCCGTGGGCCGGGCATCTGGGCCTGGCGCAGCTGCCGCGGGTGCTGGACGCGTTGATGCGGGCACGCAGCAGCCTGTTGTTCACCAACACCCGTGCGCAGGCAGAACTGTGGCATCAGGCGCTGGCCGCGGTCTGGCCGGAAGCCCCGGACACGCTTGCGCTGCACCACGGCTCGCTGGATCCAGCGCTGCGCCAGCAGGTCGAGGATGGCCTGCGCGCGGGCGCGCTGCGCTGCGTGGTTGCCACCTCCAGCCTCGACCTCGGCGTGGACTTCCCCGAGGTTGAGCAGGTACTGCAGCTGGGCAGCCCGAAGGGCGTGGCCCGCCTGCGCCAACGCGCGGGACGTGCGCGTCACCGCCCGGGTGCCAGCGGTTCCATCCTGTGCGTGCCCAGCCATGCACTGGAGCTGGCCGAATACGCCGCGGTGCGCCGTGCATTGGCCCAAGGCGTGGTCGAAGCGCGCAGGCCGCCGACGCTGTCGCTGGATGTGCTGGCCCAGCATGCGGTCAGCCGCGCCCTGGCCGGTGGCTTCGACAGCGATGCGCTGCTGGCGCAGGTACGGCGTACCCATGCCTTCGCATCTCTCGGCGAAGACCAGTGGCAGGCCGTGCTGACGTTCATCGTGCAGGGTGGCCAGGCCCTGGCCCAGTACCCCGATTTCCACAAGGTCGTGCGTGATGCCGACGGCTACTACCGCATGCACGATCGCCGCCAGGTACTGCGCCATCGGCTGTCGATCGGCACCATCAGCAGCGATGGCAGCGTGCGCGTGCAGTTCCTGCGCGGTGGTGGCCTGGGTGCCGTGGAGGAACAGTTCGCCAGCCGCCTGCGTCGCGGCGACCGTTTCCAGTTCGCCGGGCGCCTGCTGGAACTGGTGCAGCTGCGCGACATGACGGCCTTCGTGCGGCTGGCACGAGGGCGCGGTGATGGTGTGGTGCCGCGCTGGCAGGGAGGCCAGTTGCCGCTGTCGATGCCGCTCGGCCGCGAGCTGGAGTGGGTACTGTCCGGCGCCGACGACAGTGCCGAATCACGCTGGTTGTCCCCCTTGCTGGCACTGCAGCAGCAGTTGTCGGCGCTTCCCGGCCCAGAGCATCTGCTGGTGGAAGATGTGCGGCGCCGCGACGGCCAGTTCCTGTTCGTCTACCCTTTTGCCGGCCGTCACGTGCACGAGGCGCTGGCCGCCTTGCTGGCACTGCGCTGTACCCGCCGGCAGCGCAACAGCATCGGCTACGCGGTGAACGATCATGGCCTGGTGCTGGCACCGGCGCAGGCGATCGAACTGGATGCGGCGCAATGGCGGGCATTGTTCACCCCCGATCAGCTGCTGGACGATCTGCGTGCCGCGGTGAACCTGGGCGAGCTGGCGCGCCGCCAGTTCCGTGGCATCGCACGCGTAGCGGGCCTGCTGGTCCCCAGCCTGCCCGGCGGTATGCCGCGATCGCTGCGCCAGCTGCAGGCCTCGGCAGGCCTGCTCTACGACGTACTGCGCGAGCATGACCCCGGACACCTGCTATTGGCATTGGCCGAACGCGAAGTGCTGCATGACAGCCTGGACCTGCCGGGACTACAGCAGGTCCTGGCAAGGATCGGCATGCAGGCCCTCTCGGTGCAGCACCCGACATCACTCACGCCACTGGGCTTCCCGTTATGGGCCGAACGCCTGCGCGGGCAGTTCAGCAACGAGGACTGGCGCACCCGCGTGCAACGCGCGGCCCAGCAGCTGGAGCGCCGCCATGGCCGATGAACTGCCGCTGCTGCGCGCCGGCGAATCGCTGATACTGCTTGGCGCGCGTGCGCTGTACTGGCCCGCGCGGCAGGCGCTGTTGATCGCCGACCTGCACCTGGGCAAGGCCGATGTATTCCGCCGCGCCGGCATCGCATTGCCCAGCGGCGGCACCGGCGAAGACCTGCAACGCCTGCAGGGGCTGCTGGACAGGCATGCCTGTCGCGAGCTGTGGATCCTGGGTGACATCCTGCATGGACCGGCGCATCGCGCTGCGTGGTACCAGCAATGGCTTGCATGGCGCGAACGCAATGCTTCGCTGGACGTGCATGTCCTGCGTGGCAATCACGATCGCCAGCTGCCGCATGCTCAGTTGCAGGTACAGATCCACGATGAAGTACGGCTGCAGCCGTTCCTGCTTCGCCATGAGCCGATGCCCGATGCAGAGCTGCATGTGATCGCCGGGCATCTGCATCCGCAGGTCGCCTTGCCGCCATTGCGACGGCGCTTCCCCGCGTTCTGGCTGCGTCAGCGGATGACGGTGCTGCCGGCCTTCTCCGCGTTCACTGCCGGCATCGTGCCCGTGCCCGCCCGCGGCGAGCAAAGGGTCGCCTGCGTGGAAAACGGCCTGGTGCAACTGCCGGTGGCTTGAATCAGGCCGGACGAATGCCCAGCTGCGGCATCAACTGGAAATCAGGCGTGTCACCCTCACGTCGTCGCGGCAACGCCTGGATCGCCGCCAGCATTTCCTGCGCGCAGGTGCGGATGCGCGCGTGGTGCTCCGCTGATGCATGACTGATCAGGCTGCCGACATGGAACTCGAACACGTCCTCCAGTACGTCGGGCTGGTCCTCGTGCAGCATCTGCAGCAATCCGCGCAGCTTGCAGATTTCCGATTCCAGCTCCTCGACCGCGAACAACATGGCGTCCTCCTCTTCAACATCAGCGGCACATCCGGGCCGCAACAGGCCGCAACGGCAGCGCCGCCCGGGCCACGCGCGATGTTGATCACGGAAAGGAAAACGGGCGACGCGCAATCGCGTGCAACCTATTTCTCGCATATCGGCGGTGAGGCAACCGTTAATTCAGGTGACGACGCGCTTCACGCATTGGCCGTGATCGCGTTGATACGAGACATCTCCGCTGCGGTGGCCAGTGCGTCGACGAACGCCGGATCCAGTGCAATTGCACCGAACCAGCCGTGCTGGGTGCCACTGAGCACGCGCAGCATGTGGCCACGGCCCCCGGGCAGGCGCCCCATCGGCCCCAGCAGCACGTCACGCGCCTTCGCCCAGGCGTCGCGGTCGGACTGGAACAGCGGCGTCAGCCAACGACTCCAGCGCTGGTACACCGCAACGTGTGCCCTGCGTTGCGCCTGGTAGGCCTGCAGCGCGACCGTGCTGCCGCCATAGGTGCGCACCGCATCGCGCAGCGCCAGCGCGTCCAACAGCGCCATGTTCACGCCCTGCCCCAGCTGCGGGCTCATCGCATGCGCGGCATCACCGGCCACCACCATGCGGCCGTGGTGCCAGCGCGTCATCACCGCATCACGGTAGACCGCGCGCGCCAACTGGCCGACATCACGCAGATGGGCGAAGCGCGCACTGGCCTGCGGCCACAGTGCATGCAGTTCATCCAGCCAGGGCGTCATGCCATCGGCCTGCCAGCGTTCGAAGTCGGCGCGCGGCAGGCTCCAGAAGAAACTCAGGCGCGGCGTGTCATCACCGGGGCGCGTGCCGACCGGCAGCAGTCCGATCATCTTGCGCGCGGCCACGTAACGCTGCCGCAACTCCTGCACGTGCGGCCAGTCCTCGGCCGGCAGCAGGCACCACAGCGCCCCCCACGGATACACGCGGTCCAGCCCTGCACCGCCGGCGATCGTGCCGCGCAGCGTCGACGCGGCGCCATCGGCGACCACTACCAGGTCGAACGGGCCATGCGTGCGCCCGTCGCTGTCGCGCAGACGGCCGTGTCCGGCATCCACCTCGGTAATGGTGGTACCGGCATGCAGCTGGCCCTCGCCTGCGCGCGCCTCGTCCAACAGCGAGAACAAGGCCCCGCGCTGCATGCCCAGGCCATGCAGGCGCGCATCCAGTCCCTCGTAGCGCATGTCCATCACCGCGCGCTCGCACGGCGTGTCGCCATACAGGCGGTGCACCGGCGCGGCATGTGCGCGCACGGAATCAAGCAGGCCCATCTGCCACAGTACCTGCAGGCCGCTGGGCTGCAGCAGGAAACCGGCACCCACCGGCCCCGGCGTGGGCACGCGTTCGAAGATCTCCACCTCGTGGCCGTCACGGGTGAGCAGGATGGACACTGCCTGTCCAGCGGTGCCGTAGCCGATCACGGCGATGCGCAGTCGTTCCGTCATGGCCGCATTGTGCCCGAGGCGGGTGGATCGCGAGCGGGTCGCGGGCAATCCGCGCAAAAAAAACCCCGCCGAAGCGGGGTTTTCAACGCACTGTCGAGTGGATCACTCGGCCGGCGTGATGTTCGAAGCCTGGGCACCCTTCGGGCCCTGGGTCACGTCATAGGTGACACGCTGGCCTTCCTGCAGGCTGCGGAAGCCCTTGGAGTTGATGGCGGAGAAGTGCGCGAACACGTCGGCGCTGCCATCCTCCGGCGAGATGAAGCCAAATCCCTTGGCGTCGTTGAACCACTTGACGGTACCGTTCGGCATGGTGATGCGAGACCTTATGCAATGAATGGGTGGTGTACGCTGAACCCGCGCACAAGCTGAGTATGCAAAGCTTGCTCGGGGAAGACAATCACCCCCGTGCCAATTCGCCCACCAGTTCCGGAAGTCCGTTGCCGGCCGCCTGCACGTTGGCCAGCACTTCGGCCATCGTGATCTCCTCGCCATCACCACAGCCGGCAGCCCAGTTGGCGATGATCGCCAGGCAGGCGTAATCCAGCCCCAGCTCGCGTGCCAGGGCGGCTTCCGGCATGCCGGTCATGCCCACCAGATCGCAGCCGTCGCGGCGCATACGGGCGATTTCAGCGATGGTTTCCAGGCGCGGGCCCTGTGTTGCGCCGTAGCAGCCACCGTCATGGACCGTGACGCCGGTCACTTTGGCCGCAGCCAGGATCTTGCTGCGCAGCATTGGTGTGTACGGGTGGCCGAAATCAACGTGGACCACGTCGGTGCCTTCTTCCTCACAGATCGTGCTGATGCGGCCCCAGGTGTAGTCGATGATCTGGTCCGGGCAGGCCAGCACGCGCGGACCAAAGTGTTCGGTGATGCCTCCCACCGTGTTCAACGCCAGCACGCGCTGCGCGCCCAGCTGCTGCAGCGCGGCCAGGTTGGCGCGGTAGTTGATCTTGTGCGGCGGCAGCGAATGGCCTTCGCCATGCCGCGCCAGGAACGCCACGCGATGGCCGAGCAGCGTACCAACGCGCACCGGGCCCGACGGACGGCCGAAGCGGGTGTCGACCTCGTGGGTCTGCACGTCGTCAAGCTTGGCCAGGTTATAGACACCGGTACCACCGATCACGGCCAGGGCAATCTGTTGCATTCGAAGCACTCCATGAAAAGACGAACGCCGGCACCCGAGGATGCCGGCGGCAGAAGAAGACGCGCCGCGGGCGGCTGCGCCGTTATTCCTTCATCGCGTAGATGGCCGGCACGCAGCGCAGGGTTTCGTTGACGTCCATGCCGAAGCCGAACACGTAACGGTCCGGCAGTTCGATGCCGGCGTAGTCGGCAGTCACGTCCGGCAGCGCGCGGTCGTGCTTCTTCACCGTCATCGCGGCGATGCGCACGTCGGTCGCGCCTTGTTCCAGGCACCAGGTGCGCACGCCCTGCAGGGTGTAACCCTCGTCGAGGATATCGTCGACCAGCAGCACGCGGCGACCGAACAGCGAGGTGGCCGGCTTGTGCTTCCAGACCAGGTCGCCGCCGGTGGTTTCACCGCGGTAACGGGTGGCGTGCAGGTAATCGAACTGCACGTCCTGGCCGCGCGCGCCCAGTTCCAGCGCCAGCTGGCCGGCGAACGGCAGCGCACCGTGCATGATGGACAGGAACAGCGGCACCTCGCCCTTGTAATCGCGCGCGATGGCGTCGGCGATACCAGCGATGGCCTTGTCGATGGTGGGGCGGTCGACCAGCAGGTCAGCCTGGGCCAGGGCCTGGGAAATGGTGAGGTTGGGCATCAGACGGTTCTTCCAAGGGTTTCAAGCAGACGGGATTGGGTGTCGCCATGGCGGGCATCGGCCAGCAGGCCGTCCCAGCCGAGCGCGCCGCGGCCCAGCAGGCCCAGCAGCGCAGCAGTATTGAGGGAGCGTCCCTGCACGGCGTGCAGGGCTTCATCGACCAGTTCCGGGTGGCAGACCAGCACCACGTCGCAGCCGGCATCCAGATGCGCGTGCACGCGCGCCGGCACGCCGCCGGCACTGTGCGAGGCAGCCATGCCGATGTCATCGGAGAACACCACGCCGCGGAACCCGAGCTCGCCGCGCAGGATGTCCTGGATCCAGCGCGGCGAATAGCCGGCCGGTTCCGGTGCCACCTGCGGATAGATCACGTGCGCCATCATCACCGCGTCGGCACCGGCGGCGATGCCGGCCTGGAACGGGACCAGGTCCTGGGCGCGCAGCTCGTCCAGCGCGCGCGGGTCGATCGCGGTATCCACGTGGGTGTCTTCCAGCACGGTGCCATGGCCGGGGAAATGCTTGAGCGTGGCGGCCATGCCGACCGCATGCATGCCGCGCACGTAGGCGGCGGTGAACGCGGCCACCACCTGCGGGTCTTCACTGAAGGCGCGGTTGCCGATGGCGCGGTTGCCACGGCCAAGGTCGACCACCGGCGCGAAGCTCAGGTCCAGGCCGCTGGCGCGCACTTCGCTGGCCATCAGCCAGGCGTGCTGCTCGGCCATGGCCAGCGCCTGCTGCGGGTCGGTGGCGTACATCGCCCCGATGTCCTGCAGTGGCGGCAACTCGCTGTAGCCCTCGCGGAAACGCTGCACGCGGCCACCTTCCTGGTCCACGCAGATCAGCTGCGGGCGCGGCGCGGCAGCGCGGATCGCCGCGCTCAGATCGGTCACCTGCTGGCGCGAGGCGAAGTTGCGCTTGAACAGCACCACTCCGGCCACGGCATCGTGCTGCAGCCAGTCACGTTCCTGGGCGGTCAGTTCGGTGCCGGCAACGCCGATCAGCAGCATGGTCGATCTCCACAACGCGCGCCCGCATGGCGCAGTGCCGCATTGTCGCAGAACCGGCCGACAGGCGCAGTGGTCAGAAAAAGGGGACGGAGGGGATTAAGCCGCAATCGGCCCCTACGGGCTGGATACGTCTTAATTCCCTCCGTCCCCTTTTCGGATCCGGTCAGACCTTGCAGCCGTCCGGACCGCAGGCCTCGTCGCCGTCAGCCGGGGCCGCAGGCGCGCCCTGCTCGGCGGCGATCTGGCGCAGGGCGTTGGCGAAGGCCTCGGGGGGCTGCGCCCCGGAAATGGCCCACTTCCCATCGATGACGAAGGTCGGCACCGAAGATACGCCCAATGCATGAGCCTGCGCCAGCTTGGCTTCGACCTCGGCCAAGCCGCGGTCGGAGGCCAGCATCTGCGTGATTTCACCCGCGTCGAGGCCGCCTGCCGCGCCCGCCTTGATCAGCACCGAGGGGTCCGCCAGGTTCTGACCGTGCTCGAAGTGGGCGCGGAACAGTGCTTCGCCGACCGCGTCCTGCACGCCGTGCTC
This sequence comes from Stenotrophomonas mexicanensis, assembly GCF_032911605.1. NCBI lineage: Bacteria > Pseudomonadati > Pseudomonadota > Gammaproteobacteria > Lysobacterales > Lysobacteraceae > Stenotrophomonas > Stenotrophomonas mexicanensis. The sequence continues at coordinate 3,325 of NZ_JAWJTG010000039.1, read as the reverse complement.
GCCCGCCAGCCACAACACCCGGTGCGCCGGCAGCGTGGTCACCCGCACCTGGCCCTGGCTGAAGTCCATCGGCAGGCCCTCGGCCCGCGCGGTGGTCTGGGTCTGGCCGAGGATCTGTTCGGTACGCTCAACGCCGCCGAACTTGCGCACATAGGCCTCGCGCAGCGGCACCGGGGTGGCGTCAGCATCCGGATCGAGCTGGAACGGCTGCCAGTGGATATCGAGTTCAGGCGCGTTGGCGCCCAGCAACTGCACGCCCTGCTGGAAACGATGCTTGCCGATCCAGCACCAGGGGCAGACCACGTCGGAGTAGATGTCGATTCTCATCCTTTCCACATGGGGGCCGACACCCTCGATAAAAGGGGACGGAGGGGATTAAGTCGTTTTCCGCACAGATGGGGTAAAGACGACTTAATCCCCTCCGTCCCCTTTTTGGTGGTTTCACCACTCTGAATACGGGTGGCTGGCCAGGGCAACGTTGTAGTAGCGGGCATCATCGGTGACTTCGGCACCCACCCAGTCTGGCAGGTCGATGATCTGCTCAGCGCTGTCCAGCTCAACCTCAGCCACTACCAGGCCGGCGTTGTCGCCGAGGAACTCGTCCACCTCCCAGGTCAGGCCGGCGTGTTCGACCAGATGGCGGCGCTTGTCGATCAGGCCGCCCACGCACAGCGCCAGCAGTGCGCGCGCATCGTCCACCGGAATCGGGTAGTCGAACTCCTGGCGGGTGTGGCCGATGGTTCGCGACTTCAGGTTCAGCGCGGCGTGGTCGCCTTCGATGCGCACGCGCACCGAAGCGTTCTGGGTGCCGCGATCGAGCGCGCCCATGTCGTTGATGTAGCCCTGCGCCATCGGGATCACCCGGTGCGCGGCGGTGCGCCAGCCATCACTACTGACGAGGAATTTGCGTTCGATTTCGATGCCCATCGCGCCATTATGCGCGATGGGCATGACAGCCGATCAGCGCTTCTCGAATACCGCGATGCTTTCCACGTGTGCGGTGTGCGGGAACATGTCCATGGCACCGGCACTGACCAGGGTGAAGCCCTGTTCGTTGACCAGATAGCCGGCATCGCGTGCCAGCGAACCCGGGTGGCAGCTGACGTAGACGATGCGCTTGAACTGCTTGAGCGGCAGCTGCTGCAGCACCTCGATCGCGCCCGAGCGCGGCGGATCCAAGAGCAGCTTGTCGAAGCCCTGGCGCATCCACGGCGTGCTGCGCTGGTCCTGGGTGAGGTCGGCGCTGAAGAACTGGGCGTTGGTCAGGCCGTTGCGCTCGGCATTCTCACGGGCCCGCGCGACGAGGCCAGCATCACCTTCCACACCGACCACTTCGCGCACGCGGCGCGCCAGCGGCAGGGTGAAGTTGCCCAGGCCGCAGAACAGGTCCAGCACACGCTCGTCCTCACCCGGCTCCAGCAGGTCCAGGGCGTGGGCGATCATCTTCTCATTGAGCTTGGCGTTGACCTGGATGAAGTCCAACGGACGGAACGCCAGCTCCACGTCCCACGGCGCCAGCCGGAACGACAGCGGCACGCCCTGCCCGTCCAGCGGCTGCACGGTATCCACGCCACCGGACTGCAGGTAGATCACGAAGCCATGCTGCTGGCCGAAGGCGGCCCAGGCCACGCGGTCGGCATCGCTGAGCGGCTGCAGGTGGCGCACGGTCAGGACCACGGCCTGGTCGCCAGCGATGAATTCGATCTGCGGGATGTCACGCTTGCCATCGAGCGATTCGATGAAGGTGGACAGCGCCTCGACCTTGGTGCCGATCTCGGGGATCACGGTCAGGCACTGGCTGAGGTCGGCGACGAAGCGCGGATCCTGTTCACGGAAGCCGACCAAGGTCTTGTCTTTCTTCTCGACCCGGCGCACCGAGAAGCGGCCCTTGCGGCGGTAGCCCCAGCTCTCACCGACCAGCGGCGCCAGCACGGTGCCCGGCTTCACGTGGCCGATGCGCTCCAGGTTGTCCATCAGCACGCGCTGCTTGGCGACAATCTGCTGGTCTTCGTCCAAGTGCTGCAGCACGCAGCCGGCGCAGGTGCCGAAGTGCGGGCACTTCGGGGTGACGCGCTGCGGCGAGGCCTGCAGCACTTCCACCGTACGCGCTTCGTCGAAATGGCGGCTGCGGGCGGTCTGTTCGGCCATGACCACCTCGCCCGGCAGGGCGCCGCTGACGAAGGTGACCTTGCCGCCCTCGCCTTCACGGCGGGCGACACCGCGACCATCATGGCTGAGGTCGAGGATCTCGGTCTGGAACGGGGTACGGTCGATGCGGGAGCGGGATCGGGCCACGTGGCAACAGGCTGCGGGCAAAAATGGGGGCGTATTGTCGCAGATCCTGACCGGCAGGGTCCGGACCCGCTTGCGCCCGCCGCCGCTGTGCTTGATGATTGCAACAGCTGACATGGAGGCAGCCCTGATGCAGATGACCCCGCGGGCCAGCCGGCCCCGCTTCCTGCTTGTCGAGGACGACATCATCAGCCGCGGTTTTTTCAAGGCGGCGTTGGAAACGTTACCGGCGGACGTGGACACCGCAGATTCATTGGCCAGTGCCCTGGCCAGCGCCGAGCCCGGCGCGCATGACCTGTGGCTGATCGACGTCAACCTGCCTGACGGCAACGGCGCGCAGCTGCTGCGCGAACTGCGCCGTTCACATCCCGACACCCCGGCGTTGGCGCATACCGCCGACGGCGATACCTCGATCCATGCGCGCCTGCGCGAGGCCGGTTTCAGCGACACGCTGGTCAAGCCGCTGGGCCGCGACCAGCTGCTGAAGGCGGTGCGCCGCGCCCTGGTCAACAGTCCGGCCGGGATCGTCATGGCCCAGGCGCCGGCCGCGGTCGAGCTGCAGGTACAGGACTGGGACGAGACTGCGGCACTGGCCGCGCTCAATGGCCAGCGCAACCACCTGATCGCGCTGCGCGAGCTGTTCCTGGCCGAGCTGCCGGGCGTACGCGATGCGGTCGAGCAGGCGGTGGACCAGCATGACGAGCGCCAGCTGCGCAGCCAGTTGCATCGGCTGCAGGCGAGCTGTGGCTTCGTGGGCGCGGCGCGGTTGGGCCGGGCGGTGCGCCAGTTGCATCATGCGCCGGAGTCCGGGCAGGCCCAGGCGGGATTCCGCGACGCGGTAGCTGCCCTGCTGCATTGAGGGTTGTTCGGCAGGGCTGCGCCCTGCACCTGCAGAGGCTTTCAAGCCAGAGCAACACCAAAAGGCCAGAGCCAGATCGGCTCTGGCTTTCTGCTTGTTGGGCAGGGCGGTGTGGATTGGCAGGACACGCCGTAAACCCGTCCCTGGGGGCTCGATGGCGCCATCCATGGCGCC